>CAZDUP010000141.1:0-6832 GCA_964508625.1 uncultured Thermodesulfobacteriota bacterium | reverse complement strand
TATAGAGTATCCTGTACCTCTCCGTGATCATCTGGCCCTCGTCGTCCATGACGGCGAGCGGGGCCTTGAGGCTAAGCTTGTCGCGGAGCACCCCGGCCTCGTTGTACTCGTCGAAAACGTCCTTCGACGTGTCCATGTCCGGGTTCCAGTCCCCTGGCGGAGGCGAAGAGACCGAGTTCCCGATAAACTCGTCGTAGGCCCTCCTCTTCACAGGGTCAGCGAGGGTCTCGTAGATGTCTTCGAGCTCTTTCATCTTCGAGAGCCTCTCCTCCGGAGAGTAGAGCGAATAGAGCGCCATGGATTCGCCGCCGTAAAGATCCTTCGCCTTCCTGTAAGCCGCCTCTATCTCGTCCGGCGTGGCCGTGGCCCTGATGTTGAGCGTTTCGTAATGGGTCCTCTCGCTTTTCTGCCTCATGGTCTTCCTTATATTTGGAAGGTTACCTGCTCAGATGCCCTGCTCTTGTCCAGAAGCCGCTCGAGGCACGCTTCTATTGAGCGGGCCGCGGCAGTGCTGCTGAAATGGACGAGAAGAGGGCGCCTGGTCCTGACGGATTCGCAGACGCTGTCTTCGTACCCTATCGAGCCGAGATAGCCGATATCCACGCCGAAGTAGTCGGCGCACGCCTTCTGTATGGCGGGGCCCATGTCGCCGTCCTCGCCCCTCCTGGCCTGGTTCATCAGCATCGAAACGCTCGTGTTCCTGAGGTCCTCACGCAGCATCCTGCCCTGGTCGAAGTCGAGCCTCAACAGCTCCTCCATGATGTCTGAGACGGTCTTTACGCGGTTCGACCACTTGTCGCTGAATATCCTCTGCAGGAGCTCCTTGAGCGTGCCGTCGCTCTGCGAGTCGGCGATGGTCTTTATCTTCCGCAGGAACAGGCACTTCAGGAACCTGTAGTTGTTCTCTATGGTCGTCGGCTCGGGCGTGGAGACGATTACCCCCTGGTTCGACATCAGGAACATGTCAAGGAGGTTGGACGAGGTGCCGGGGCCGATATCGAGCACGGCCATGTCGTATTCGACCTTCTTGAGGGCCTCCCTGAGCCTCGCGACCTGCGAGTTCTTCACGTCTGCAACGTCGAGGGAGTCCCTGGCGCCGCTGATGAGGTCCAGGTTCGGGAACGGCGTTTTCGAGATAAGGGACGCGAGGTCGGATATCTCGTTCTTGAGAAAGCTCGACAGAGGGCCCTTTCCGCCGTCTATTCCGAGGAAGGTGTGAAGGTTTGCGGCACCGAGGTCCGCGTCCACCAGGAGCACCTTCCTGCCCTGCTTGGAGAGGGCTATCGCTATGTTCGAGGCCACGAGGCTTTTTCCCACGCCGCCCTTGCCGCCGCCCACGGCCCAGATCTGGGTTCCGAACGGCGATGTCATGCTTATGGGCCTCATCTTCGGTGCCGGAGGCGCCTTCTCTTCAGTCCTGCCGCCGTTGATGAATTTTTTTATCCAGTCGAAGTTAAGCACTTGCCTTGCCCTTTACTAGCCTGAGTTTTTGTTCAGCCCCGCCGTCATCTTTGTGAAAAAGAGGTATGCTCGACAGCACCGGCGCGTCGATTATGCCTTCGAAGTCCTCGGGCTTCCTGAAGGCCGGATTCAGGAACTCGAAGAGGAACACAAACCCTGCGCCGGCCGCGGCCCCGCCGGCAAGCCCGATGCCGGTGACCAGGGGCTTGTTCGGATATGCAGGGCTCTCAGGCAGGTTGGCCGGGTCCACGACCCGGAACCTCGCGCCCTTCTGCCTTTTCTCGAGGTTCTCGGCGAGCCTGGCGTTCATCTTTTTTCCGAGAAGCCCCTGATAGTTCTCGAGCGATATCTGGTAGTCCCTCATGAGGTCCTTCTGCTGCTGCTCAACCGACGGCGTCGTCTCGACCCGTTTTTCGTAATCAGCGATGTTCCTGCGGATGTCGTCGTCGCGCTGCCTGAGCGTGGTGAGCTGGGACCTCACGGCCATGAGCTCCGCGTAGGCCGGGTTCAGCACCGAGGGTGAGGCCTTCTTTTCGCCTGAAGGCTGCGGCGGCTGTGCCCCGAGCTGCGTTTCCAGGTCCAGTATCCTCTTTTTCAATATGATGACGTCCGGGTAGTTATCCTTGAACCTGGAGAGCATCTGGCTCAACTCGGACCTCGCGCTCTCGAGCTCTCCGGCGAGCGAGCTCTTCACGGCGGGTGAGGCAACGGCGGACGGGGCTGCCCTCATCTGCTCTTCGAGGACCACCCGCCGGTCCTCGAGCTGGAGCCTGTCAAGGGTCCTCAGGTTGGCCTCGAGCTGCTCCGGCAGGGTGCCCATGTTCGATTGCTTGAAGTCCTTGATCCGCTGCTCGAATTTGGCGAGCTCCTCCTGAGCCTTCTCCAGCTCGCTCGAGATGAACTCTGAGGTGCCTTCGGCGTATTGCTCCCTGACGCGCAGGTTCTCCTCTATGAATAGTGACGCCAGCGTGTTGGTGACCTGCATGGCGGTCTGCGGGTCGTTGCCGCTGTATGTTATGGTGAACGCGTTTCCGCCAGAGTTCTGCGTCTTTTTGGCGTTGGGCTCGCCTATGACCATGAACTGTATGTCCGCGCGCATCTGCTCGATTATGTCCTCAGGGGTGCGCTCCTCTATTTCGCTGCCCGTGACGAAGGCGACGGCCCGCTCGAAGCGCCCCGGGTCCTGGTACTCATAGAGCTTGAACTCCTTTATTATCTGCTCGAGCCTGGTCCTGCTCAGTATCTGCTGGCTTATAACGTTGAGCCTCTGGCTGAAGGGAGTCCTGTCGGTCGGAGTCACGTACTCCTCCGGGACCTGCTGCTCCTCGACCAGGATGAGGGTGCTCGAGCTGTATTTCTCGTCGAGCTCGAAGCTCGTCACGAGGCCGGCGATCGCGCCTATGATTAGCGGTATTATGAATAACCACTTGCGGTAGACGAAGACCTGTAGCTGATCGACTATGTCCTTTTTAGGCTGCTCCATATCAGAACCTCCACTCTGGGCCGATGAGGGTCATGTTGACGAATACCTTGTTCCTTGTGAGCCCGGTCCCGAAGTCGTCTCCCGGCCACTGCTGGTACGTTGATACCCCGGTGCCCAGGAGAAGCCACTGGTAAGGCTGCCAATTGCCAGAGACCTCGGCTATATAGGAATTGACGTCTTCGCCGCTCGGCTCCGTCGTGTAATGGGCAACGCCTGCGTAGAGCGAGGCGAATACGTTCCTTCTTACGGTAAAGTCCCAGATGAACGTCAGCACGTCCTTTACGGTTATCTCGTCGGTGACTCCGGTCGGGTTCGAGATGTCCCTCTCGAACGCGATGGACATGACGGAGTCCTTGAGCGTCTTCTCTATCCCGGCGTTCGCAATGAAGAAGAGATCATCCCCGCCGTTGAGTCCCTTGGCGTACTCGAAGCCGCCGCCGAGATTGACCTTGACCGTACGCCCGACCGCCTCCTCGATCCTTACGTCTACGCTGTGCGTCTGTATGCTGCTCTCTCCGTCGGTCTCGAAGTCGTAATCCGAATACGTATACGTAAGTAGCGCTGCGCCGGACCTGTTATACAGGTACCTGCCCGTGAACGCCGCTGAGTCTGTCCTGCTGTCTACGAGCGCCGGGTCGTCGAACCTCTGTATGTAATCCTTGAGAGTGACCGTGACGTCCGTGTTTCTGCCTACGGCCCTGCCCAGGGATACATATGCGGTGTTTGTCAGGATGTCGGTCCTGGTCAGGATGATGCCCTCTCCGAACCCGATTGCGCGCTGCGAGTCTTCCGTATAGTTCAGGCGGTCGCCGAGCCCGAGGCGCCAGCGGCTGGTGAGGTCGATGTTCAGTGTGAGGCCGCCGAAGTGCGAGATGTTGTTAAGATCCGTGTCGTTAAAATAGTAGTCGGCTATGAGATTGTAGAATGCCGATACGTCGTGCCTGGGCCCGGTGCTCGTAAATTCGAAGCTCGGGGCGGCCGCTGCGACGAAGTCGCCGTCATCGCTGGTCGTTTCGTTGTCGCTGAACCTCGCGTTGGAGTCGTACCTGAAATCCAGCGTCACGGCCGGAACCAGCGTGTTGATATCGGCAGCCGCGGGCGAGGAGAGCGACAAGGCTGCGAATGCGGCAGCGGCGATTAATTTTGTCTTAGCGGACAAAGATTGTGTCTCCGGGCCTCAGCACGAGGTTCTTGTCCTTCTTGGCGTCCTCGTCGACTATTTCGCTGAACCGTATCCTGATCTTTTCGGCTTCGGAGCCGCCTCTCTCCCTTACGAGGATGACGTTGTTGGACGCGAACTGGCTCATGCCGCCGGCCATGGCTATGGCCTGGAGGACGGTCGTATGCCTCGATACCGTGTATGTGCCCGGGTTCAATACCTCTCCGAGCACGAATATGCGGTAACTTCGCACATCCTGGACTATGACAGAGGTGATGACCGGGTCCTGGTACTCCTTGAGGCGCCCGTTTAGCTCGTCCCTCAACTGCGCAGGCGTAAGGCCGGCTGCCTTGAGGTCCCCGATGAGCGGGAGAGAGATCATGCCGTCGGGCCTCACTGCCACCACCTTCGAGAGGTCGGGGTTCTTCCAGACGTCTATCTCAAGGACGTCCTCGATTCCGATGATATAGCCCGGGTCCTGCGCAGGGGGCGCGCCGTTCTTTTCAGCTGCGGCTGCATCGCCCGCGGCGAATGCGCCGAACGAGAGCCAGATGAGGAGCAAGATAAGTCGGGATTGGATTATCTTTCCGGTCAGTCCAGTCATTTATGGGTCCCTCCGGTCGCCGGGCCGATGCCCGGTGAGTTTACAGGAGCTTTAAGCCCGCTGCTGCGTTCATCCTCGAAAGCCGCTTTGTCCAGACGATAGCAGCCGGCCTGTGGCGCATGAGCTCCCCTATGTTGACGTCCAGGATGGCGCCCGCATGCGGTTGCCATCCTGAAAAGATGGCGCACGCGCCGTTGTCGGAAAGGTCAGCGGTCCTGGCGGCGTAGACCGAGCCGTTGAAAGAGATGCTCAGGCCGAGTTCCCGCTTGACCCTCCTCGAAGCCCTGCGGTCCGTGAAGTAGACCCCGCAGTGCGGGCAGCCTGCGCGTTCGGCGCCAAAGGGCATGAAGAAGGCTTTTTGACATTCTGGGCAGATCCTGAGCCTCATTCCTGGATCTCTGAAAAATTAGTTGCTGCTTCGTGTTAATAATTTTTCCATGTTGCTTACAAAATTAAGGATAGCCGAGGCAGGACGCAATACAATCCATCCAAAGAATAAAAAAAGGTATTAAAAGGATTACTACGTGTGGTGAATACCGAAGTACTGAGGCTTTCGGAGGAGGGAGTTGCGCCGATGCGGGATGCAGCGGCAGTCAGCGCAACTCTACTGGATTACCTGATTGAGCTCGAAAATCGGAAGGAGCATTGCGAGGACAATGAAGCCCACGACGACGCCCATGACCAGGATGAGGACGGGCTCCAGGAGGCTCAAGGACTTCTTGACGCCGTTTTCGAACTCGGCGTCGCATGCATCAGCGGTCTTGTGGAGCATATCATCGAGGCTGCCGCTCCTTTCGCCCACGCCTATCATGTGGACCACGACAGGGGGGAGGAGCCCCGAGGCCTTGAGGCTCGTTGAGAGGGCGGAGCCGCCGGTGCAGTCCTTTACGGCAGCGCCTATCATCTCCCTGAACCTGTTGTTCCCTATGGCCTCTGCCGTAATATCGAGGGCCTGCAACAACTGCACGCCGCCTTTCAAGAGGCTTCCGAGCGTGCGGCTGAAGCTCGCTACGTAAAAGCTCATGACGATGGGGCCGAACCAGGGGAGCCTCAGCGCCAGATTGTCAATAAGCCGGGCGCCCTTGGGCGACCTTGCTTTGCGCCATGCCAGCCAGCCGAGGCCCCCGAGGAGCGCGATCCCGGCGTGCCAGTAGCTGCCCACGAGTCCGGCTATCCAGAGTAGTACTACCGTGATGAAGGGCAGCGCCGCGCCGGTCTCTTCAAATATGCGGGTTATCCTCGGGATGACGAATACGAAGAGGAACCCTAAGACCGAGATTCCTACGAAGGTCATGAGAGCTGGGTAGGTGAGGGCGGCCCGCACCTCGGCGGTTATCTTGGCCCTCTTCTCGAGGTAGTCGGCAAGCCTCGGCAGCACGCCTTCGAGTGAACCGCTCGCCTCAGCTGCGATGACCAGGCCGCGGTACATGGGCGAGAAGACGTCTGCATGGGCCTCGAGGGCCTTTGCGAACGAGCTGCCGCCAGCTATCGATTCCTTGAGGCCCAATACCACCGACGACAGCCTGGGGTTGCCGGTGTTCTCGGAGAGGACCGCGAGGGCTTCGGTAAGGCTTGTGCCGGATGAGAGGAGGGTTGCGAGCTGCCTGGTGAAGGCGGCGAGGACGCCGGCCTTTATCTTGCCCTTTACGGCGTGGCCCTTGAGACCTGCTTCGTCTACCGAGGTCGGGTAAAGACCCGTGTTCTTGAGTTCCTGTACGGCCTCCTTGACCCCTGCGGCGTTTATCGTGCCAGCGACCTGGCTGCCAGCCCTGTCATAGGCCCTGTAGCTGAAATTCGGCATCTGCTATGCTTCTCCGTCTTCCCTCGTCACGCGCAGGACCTCATCAAGGCTGGTGAGCCCGAGAGCGGCCTTCTCAAGGCCGTCGTCCGCCATTGTCTTCATTCCCTTTGACAAGGCGTACCTCTTAAGTGTATCCGCGTCCTGGTTTTTTAATATCATCGGGCGCATCTCCGTCCCCGGGATCAGGAACTCGAATATGCCGCTCCTGCCGTGGTAGCCGGTTTCAAAGCACTTCTCGCAGCCTGCCGCCGCGTAGAGCCTCGCGGGCGGCGTCCTGAAGAGCTTCGCCTCTTCAGGGGCAGGGGTGTAGCTCCGCTTGCACTC
>CAZDUP010000140.1:0-6861 GCA_964508625.1 uncultured Thermodesulfobacteriota bacterium | reverse complement strand
CGGCAAGGACATTTTCAAAAAGGCAGCGGACAAGGGCGTGGACATAGGCTTCGAGGCCTCGGTCGGCGGCGGCATCCCTGTGATAAAGGCCCTCCGCGAAGGACTCGCGGCGAACAAGGTAGAGTCCATCTACGGCATAATAAACGGGACTGCCAACTATATTCTCTCGAAGATGACCAACGAGGGCGGCAAGTTCGAGGACGTCTTGAGAAGGGCCCAGGAGAAGGGCTACGCAGAGGCTGACCCGACCTACGACATAGAGGGCATAGACACTGCCCACAAGCTCGCGATTCTCATAAACCTGGCATATGGCACGTATATCGACATAAAGGACATCTACACCGAGGGTATAACGAGCATAAGCCAGCTCGACATCAAGTACGCCAAGGAGTTCGGCTACAGGATAAAGCTTCTCGCCATAACTAAGTCAGTGGACGGAAGGATAGAGGCGAGGGTACACCCCACGATGATACCGGCGCAGCACCCGCTCGCAACTATAGACGGCGCGTTCAACGGCATATACCTCAAGGGCAATGCCGTTGGCTCGGTCCTCCTTTACGGAATGGGCGCTGGCATGATGCCCACGGCGAGCGCTGTCGTCGCGGACATAATGGATATAGCCCGCAACATGAACACCGGCTCTCCCCGGAGGGTCCCGCCTCTTTCGTGCCCCGAAGAGGCGGTGAAGGCGGTGGAGCTTCGCGATACCGAGTCGCTTGAGATACCGTACTACATCCGCTTCCTCGCGATGGACAAGCCCGGAGTGCTCTCGAAGATCTCCGGCGTCCTCGGCAAGCACAACATAAGCATATCGTCGGTCATACAGAGGGACAGAAAGATTGGCGGCGCGGTCCCGCTGGTGGTATTGACGCACAACGCCCTTGAGAAGGAACTGAGGGCAGCGATAGCAGAGATATCGACGATGGACATAATACACGACAAGATAGTCTACATCCGGATAGAGGAGAACCTTGGTGCAGCTAACTAGGAAAGGGCTTTGGGGCGGCATAATAAGGGAGTTCAGGGACTTTCTCCCTGATATCGCCGACGACGCCATAACTACGCTTCTTGAGGGGAACACTCCGCTTATCGAGTGCTCCAACCTGAAGGACATCTTCGGTCACATAAGGCTTCTTTTGAAGTACGAGGGCCTCAACCCGACAGGCTCGTTCAAGGACAGGGGCATGACGATGGCCGTTTCCAAGGCCAGGGAAGAAGGCGCGGAGGCAATCATCTGCGCGTCGACCGGCAACACCTCTGCCGCAGCGTCCGCCTATGCCGCAAAGGCAGGGATGAAGGCGTTCGTCCTGGTGCCGGACGGCGCCATTGCGATGGGCAAGCTCTCGCAGGCCATAATGCATGGTGCGCTTGTCCTCCAGATAAAGGGCAACTTCGACGATGCGCTCCGCATAGTCAAGGAGATAACCGGCGACTATCCCGTGAAGATGGTCAACTCGATTAACCCTTTCAGGATAGAGGGCCAGAAGACAGGCGCCTTCGAGGTCTGCGAGCACCTCGGCTATGCTCCGACCTATCATTTCCTGCCTGTGGGCAACGCCGGAAACATAACGGCCTACTGGAAGGGCTACAAGCAGTACCATGACGAGAACATAATAACGCACCTGCCCAAGATGATGGGCTTCCAGGCAGACGGCGCAGCTCCGATTGTGAGGGGCAGGCCTGTCGAGCATCCGGAGACCATAGCGACAGCCATAAAGATAGGCAACCCCGCGAGCTGGGATTCGGCATTGAGGGCGCGCGACGAGAGCGGCGGCGTCATTGACGCTGTGACTGACGAAGAGATACTCTCAGCCTATAAGCTCCTTGCTGCCCGCGAGGGCGTATACTGCGAGCCTGCCTCAGCGGCGAGCCTCGCAGGCGCCATAAAGATGAAGAGAGAAGGCGTGTTGAACGACGGAGACACGGTCGTCTGCACGCTCACCGGACACGGCCTCAAGGACCCGGATATTGCGCTAAAATCATCAGAGAAGCCGGTGAAGGTCCCGGCTGAGACAAAGAAGATACTCAAGGTGATGGGGTTTTAGATGAAATACATAATCCTCATAGGCGACGGCATGGCAGACAGCCCCATTGCCGAGCTTGGCAACAGGACTCCGCTGGAGGCTGCCAATACGCCGAACATGGACGCCCTTGCGGGCTCCGGCAGCTTCGGGCTTTTCAAGACCGTGCCTGACGGCTACTCACCTGGGAGCGACGTCGCCAACCTTTCGGTGCTCGGCTACTCCCCGGCAAAGTACTACACTGGCAGGGCTCCCCTGGAGGCAGCTTCCATAGGCGTGAAGCTCGGCCCGACTGACATAGCCTTCAGGTGCAACCTTGTCACGCTCGCTGACAGGGACGGCACGACCATAATGGATGACTACAGCTCAGGACATATCACGACCGAGGACGCGGCCGGGATAATCCCGGAGCTCGACAAGGCGTTACAGTCCGAAGGCGTGCGCTTCTACCTCGGCACGAGCTACAGGCATCTCATGGTCTGGAAGGACGGTGAGAAGGCCGTAAAGACGACACCTCCGCACGATATATCGGACAAGTCGGTAGATGGCCATCTGCCAAGCGGCAACAGGGCAGACAAGCTCGTGCGTCTCATGAAGCTCTCTCAGGGCGTTCTGAAGGACCACCCCGTTAACAGAAAGAGGGTTGCGGAGGGCAAGAAGCCCGCTACATCCATCTGGCTCTGGGGGCAGGGCAGCGCGCCTGCCATGCCGACCATAAAGGAGAGGTTCGGGGTGGATGGCTCTATAATATCCGCGGTCGACCTCATGAAGGGCATTGGCATATACGCGGGGCTCGAGGTAATAAAGGTGCCGGGCGCTACCGGCTACATAGACACCAACTACGAGGGCAAGGCCCAGGCAGCGTTGAAGGCGCTCGAGTCAAAGGACTTTGTCTGCGTGCATGTCGAGGCCCCTGACGAGGCTGGCCACAACGGCAACCTGAAGGACAAGATGACGGCCATAGAGGACTTTGACAGCCGCATAGTCGGCCCGGTTCTGAAGGGCCTGGAAAAGCTCGGCGAGTTCAGCCTCATGGTGCTGCCCGACCACCCGACGCCCATTGCGATAAAGACCCACACCCGAGATGCGGTCCCCTTTGTCCTTTACAGGAGCGGCCAGAAGGGAAGCCCTGTGAAGTACTGCGAGAAGAACGCCAGGGCAACGGGCCTTCTTGCGGACGACTGCAAGGCCCTCGCGGAGGAGTTTTACGGTAAGGCTGAAAAGGCGCTGGCCTGAGCCATTGTCCTCCATCAAAGCCCGCAACGGATGTTGCGGGCTTTTTTTACACCTGTGAGCCATGAAGAAATCCATCTACGCCATACTGATATTCGCGTCCATCCTCGGAGTGCTCTATCTCGCATTCGTCCCGAGCGTCGCTAAACTCAAGAAAGAGAACCCGAAGAAGACCGCCATGATGGAGTACAGGGAGGCGGAGTGGGCGGCCAAAAAGAAGAAGAGGAAGGTCCGCCAGGTATGGGTGCCCTATTCGCGCATCTCGCCCTACATGGCAAAGGCCGTCATCATAGCCGAGGACGACAAGTTCTGGAGCCACGAGGGCTTTGACATCGAGGCCATGCAGAAGGCCATAGAAAAGGACCTGAAGGCCGGCAAGTTCAAGGCAGGTGGCTCTACCATAAGCCAGCAGCTCGCCAAGAACCTATTTCTCTCTCCCAGGAAATCGCCTATCCGAAAGATAAGAGAGGCAATCATCACGTGGAAGCTCGAACGCACGCTTTCAAAGCGGCGCATACTCGAGCTTTACCTGAACGTGGCCGAGTGGGGAGAGGGGATATTCGGGGTCGAGGCCGCGGCGCGCCATCACTTCGGCAAATCAGCCGGAGAATTGACGCCCATGGAGGCCGCGAGGCTCGCGGCAGTGCTGCCCAACCCGAGGAGGCTCGATGCCTCTGGCAGCCAGCGTTACGTCGAGAGGCGCTCTAACGTGATCTATAACATCATGGTAAGGCGCGGGTTCGTAATACCCGAGTTCGAGGAGGTGCAAGCGGAGCCTGAGACTGACGTGGTCCTCCTGCCCGGGCAACCGACGGAGGGCGTTGCGGAGCCATCAGAAGCTGGCGTATTGCAGGAGTCAGGTGATGGGGTTCAAGTCCCGGCAGACCAGCCACCCACCCAGGAGCCTGCCACCGCAGGGCCTCAGCAGCAGGAGACTCTCGGCAACCCGTAGCTTATTGTTTTCAGTTACTTATACCGTTTTCCTGATAAAAATACTGGTAATGTCTCAGTTTGAACTTGCACATGCTGTTCCCGCATCAAACCTTATATGGGAGTAATCCAGAAGATAATGAGATTAGATATAGCCCAGCAAAATGCACCGGGGCCCGAGACATTACCAAAATACTCACCTGCTTGACAACGCCCGAAGCTCTGTTAGGATTAGAGATTAAATAGATCGATGGCAGGGGGCCTCATGGCCCCCGATTCTTTTTAAGGGGTTTAATCTCCCCTTAATCGCCGCTGCGTATAATGGATTGAGTAACGGGAATAAAAGGAGGAAGCATGAAAAAGACTACATTGGAGAATATGCTCGAGATAGGCGTGAACCTGGCGATAGCCATTGTGGTCATCTCGGTTGCCCTCAAGGCCGCCTTCTAATTCCGCGTCCTCAAACACCGCGTCAAAGCTCTTCGTATTCCTCAGGCAACGCTCCCCCAGAAGCCTTTTAAAAGAAAGCCTGCCGCAATTGACACCTGGCGGCATGGGCCATTTGTCTAATATTCCCTTAATCACGCGCCTATATAATGGAAGTGTGACAAGGGGTAAGTCAACCGCGCAAAGAAAGGAGATGGAAGATGAACTCAATACTCGATATCGTCACCAACGCAGCCGTCATAGCCGTAGTCGTGATAGCCGTCATGCTCTGATGCTGAAAGACTTCAGTCAGAGGAGGTCACTATGGGCAGAATGACATCGATAGGAGAGATGATAACCCTCCTTACGGCCCTGCTCCTCTTGCTCGCGGCAGCCTCCTCCAGCATCGTCTGAGAGGAGCGCGAGTCAGCAAGGCAGGCCGGAAAAGCCATAACCTATCCCCTTTTAAATAAAGGGGATTTTTTTTCCTATGAAAGCCTTTTTTGTGTTATATTCTTTTATTAAGTTCAGAAACTCCAGAGAGGAAAGGGAGAAGGCGGCAAATTGGAAAGCAAGGTAAAGTTGGGTTTCGGCGATTTCGGACTATCAGGTGAACTTTTAAAGGCAATCAGCTCGATGGGCTTTGAGGAGCCAACACCCATCCAGGCAAAGACCATCCCCGTGCTTCTGACGGGCAGGGACGTCATCGGACAGGCGCAGACAGGCACGGGCAAGACCGCGGCCTTCGGCATACCCATAATCGATAAAATAGACAGGGGCCTCAATTCCGTTCAGGCGATAATACTCGCGCCGACGAGGGAGCTTGCCATACAGGCTGCCGAGGAGATGAACAAGCTCGGCAAGTACAAGAGGGTGCTCGCCCTTCCAGTTTACGGAGGCACCTCCATAGAGAGACAGATCAAGGCGCTGGCAAAGGGCGTGCAGGTGGTAGTGGGCACGCCCGGCAGGGTCATCGACCATATAGAGAGGAAGACCCTGAAGCTGAAGGACGTGCGCATAGTCGTCCTGGACGAGGCCGACGAGATGCTCGACATGGGCTTCGTGGAAGACATAACACGGATCTTGAAGGAAACGCCAGAGGCGAGGCAGACGCTCCTCTTCTCGGCGACCATGCCCGAAGAGGTCCTGCGGATTTCCAAGCGTTACATGAAGAGCCCGGAGCGCATCCGCATAGCTGCAGATACGCTTACCGCTTCAAAGATAAGTCAGATAGTCTATGAGGTGCGCAATTCCGACAAGATGGACGCCCTCTCGAGGCTCGTGGATTTCGACGCGGACGGCACGTTCCTCGTCTTCTGCCATACCAAGAGGGAGGTCGATGAGGTCACCTCTCACCTTAAGCTCCGCGGCTACAGCGCGGACGCCATGCACGGCGACTATACGCAGGCGCAGAGAGAGACTGTCCTCCGGAAATTCAAGGAGGGAAAGGTCGACATCCTGGTCGCCACCGACGTTGCCGCACGCGGCCTCGACATAAGCAGCATCTCGCACGTTGTCAATTATTCCATTCCGCAGAACCCCGAGTCCTACGTGCACAGGATAGGCCGCACGGGCAGGGCAGGGAGGGAAGGCGTGGCCATAACCTTCGTCACTCCGAGGGAGGACAGGCAGCTCCGCCAGATACAGGCCGCGGCCAAGGCCGTAATAAAGAGGGGCAAGCTGCCGAGCAGGGAAGAGGTAATGGGCGTGCGCGTGAACGCCCTTGAAGAGAAGATAAGCGAGTTCATCGAAGACAAGAGGTTCAACAAGTTCCTCAACCTCGCCAACAAGCTCTCAGAAAAGATGAACCCGGTAGATGCGCTTGCGGCGCTCCTTAAATTCCAGCTTGAAGGCTTTGACAAGCCGCAGGAGACGGCCTCTTCCGAAGGCGTATCCCTTGACGACACCGGCGCGTCGCCCGGCATGGCGCGCCTCTTTATGACCATAGGCAGGGAGCAGGGCGTCAGCGCGGTGGACATCGTAAACGCCATCTCGAAGAAATCCGACATCCCCAGGCACCAGATAAAGAAGGTGAGCATCTTCGAGAGCTTCTCGCTCTGGGCCTTGGTCGGCTATCTTAGCGGCGCTGGCGTGTTTGTGATTCAAGAAAAGATCTTCCCGCACACCAACTTGCCCGCAGCCGAGCATGTCGAGCATGTCGAGCAGGCTGCTGTCAGCATCCATTGATGCGAGGAGGAGTGGAGGAGTGGAGGAGTGGAGGAGTGGAGGAGCTGGCAGATCGAGCTGGGTG
>CAZDUP010000139.1:6637-6930 GCA_964508625.1 uncultured Thermodesulfobacteriota bacterium | reverse complement strand
CCCGTAGCTCAGATGGATAGAGCAACGGATTCCTAATCCGTGTGCCGGACGTTCGAATCGTCTCGGGGGCGCCAGAAATAAACCCCGTAATTCATTGAATTACGGGGTTTTCTTTTTGCCGGATTCCTGGTTGAATCCCTCTACTTTGCCAAAATTTGCCAGGCGGCATTTTCATTGCCCAGGCAGCTCTCTCCCGATCCCGTTCTCTCTCAGGCTATTTTTTTCACCTTCATTTTTTTTGACTCCTGGCGCATCTCCCATAGATCGTACTGCATCTGCTGGATAAGCCAGCT
>CAZDUP010000139.1:0-6627 GCA_964508625.1 uncultured Thermodesulfobacteriota bacterium | reverse complement strand
GCCTTATAGCCATTTCCGGGCTTATTCCTATATGGCCATTTATTAGCTCTGAAAGCGTCTTCCTGCTTACGCCCAGAGCCTCGGCTGTTTCGGTTATGGTAAGTCCCAGGGGGTCTATACAGAGTTTCCTTATAACTTCACCTGGATGGGGAGGGTTGTGCATCATTGTTTTAATCTCCTTTCAGTGGTAATCCACATAATCGACCTCAAAGGCATCTTGACCTTCGAATTTAAAAATAACACGCCAATTGCCGCTGACCTCTACAGACCAGAAGGCCTTTAAATTGCCTGTCAATTTATGGAGCCGCAGTCCAGGGAGGTTCATATCCTGCGGCTCACGGGATGCGTCAAGCCTCGCGATAATCAGCCGTAACCTGTCCGCGTGTTTTGCCTGGATTCCAGCTTTGCTTCCACTTGAATAAAAGGCCTTCAGTCCTTTATGGCTGAAACTTTTTATCATTGGCAGATTGTAACCCTATTGGTTACGGCAAGCAAGTGTTTTATGGCCTTGCCATCATCAAAAATCAAAATGCCGCCACGATTCCTCAACTCAAGTTGGGAGTGTTCTTGTAATAATGGCATTTTAAAAGCTGATGCCTATAAAATCACTTTGCCCAGCGGAAAAATGCGTAAAATCCGGCAAATTACAGTCATAAGGCCTAAATAAGCAACCGCTTGATTAACTCCATTAAGCGGCCCTGCCGGGCGTATTTCACGCATTGTGGTATAATACTATAAAAACCGGGAGGGACGCGGAATGGCAGTCGAGGCCTACGTCTTCATAGAATGCGAGCACGCGAAGTCAAAGGAGGTGCTCGAGAAGCTAACGCAGATAGGCGGCGTCAAGGATGCGCGCATAGTCACCGGCCCTTACGACCTCATTGCCCTTGTGGCTGCCTCCAACTTCAAGGTGCTCGGAGACGTGGTAATATCCCGGATACAATCGATACAGCACGTCAAGAGGACGCTCACAAACGTCATCATAGAATAGCCCCCTTTGCGCCGCTTGCCTGCGGCGCATGATATAATCTATCCATGAGAAGCAGGGTAGGCATATCCAACAATCTCGACATAGGGCTCTCGATAGCCGGGGCGCTTGACGCGCTCGAGGGCCTCTCCGAGCTATTTGTCGGAAAGCACGTCGCAATAAAGCCCAACGACACGTGGGCCTCGCCTGACGACCTTACGCCCTGCACCCAGGCCGACACGCTCCGCGCGGTCATCAGGTTCGTGAAAAATTATTACCCAAAGCATATAACGGTATCAGGCGGGGCAGGGGCAGGGGAGACGGACGCGGTCTTCAGGCTCCTGGGCCTCGACAGGGTCATCGCAGATGAAGGGGTCGAGTTCTTCGACCACAACAGGGGGCCATTCGTCAGCGTGCCGCTCGAGCACGGGCCTCTCAAAGAGGTCATTGTCAATGAGAGGATACTCAGTTACGAGACCGTCATATCCCTTGCCCAGCACAAGGAGCATCATCTCGCCACTGTCACCCTCACCATGAAGAACATCGCCATGTCCTACCCTGCGGCTGACTATTACGGCCACCCCAGGGCCAAAAGCCTGCACCCGCACGAGATATTCAGCGACGTTCAGGCCTTTATCGCAGGCATGTGCAAGAGGTTCCCGATAAATCTGGGGATAATAGCAGGCCACCCTGCGATGACAGGAGGGGGCCCCATAGGAGGGCGCACCTTTGAGAGCGGCATAACAATAGCCGCCAGGGACTGCGTTGCCGCTGATTCAGTCGGCGCGTATGTCCTGGGTTTTGACAAGGTGGAGCACATAGTGCAGGCAGAAAGGCTCGGTGTCGGGGTCGCGAGTCTTGGCAATATCGATATTGCCGGGGTCCAGCTCGATGAGGCCATGCGGGTTTTCAGGGAGAGGGAGAAAAGGGCCGCAGCTTAGCCGTAATAGGAGCGGATCTCGTCCCTCATGCCCGCTATCTCCTCCGAGGTCTTTGCGAGGTCCTCGCCTGTAAGGCCAAGGTCATTCAGGATATTGGCGTGGGCCGGGGAGAGAAGGGCGTATCTTTCCTTCTGCTCTGTCGCGACTATGTTGGCGAGATGGATTATCTCCACAAGGGGCGGGATGGCGCCGGTCTTCTCAAGGCACTCCTCCGGGGTATGGTGGAAGAGTATGGCGTTCTCGCATTCCTCCGGGAGCTTGCTCTTTTCAAGGAACCACGCGCCTACCTCGGCGTGGTCAGCCCCGAATACTTCTCTTTCCCTGTCGATGCAGTTCCTGTCAAAGGCGCATACCTCGAGGTACTCCTTGTTGAGCACCTGCAGCAGTATGGGCCTGCCAATGTCATGCAGGAGCCCGGCGAGAAAGGCTATCTCGTTGTTTACTTTCCCTGATTTCCTGGCTATCATGACCGAGGCCATAGCCACCTCGAAGGAATGTGCCCACAGGGAAGCGAGCACCGCCTTTGAGCGTGTGTTCACCGACTCGAATATGGTGGTGGATATGGCCAGGCCCTTGACCATGTCAAAGCCGAGCACGAGGATGGCCTGGTGTATGGAGTTTATCTTGCGCGGGAATCCGTAGAATACGGCGTTCGATACGGCGACGACCCTTGTAGCGATTGCCTGGTCGTGCTCAATGACCGTCTCAAGGTCGCATACACCTGAATATGGGTCTTCAGTGACAGCGATTATCTTCTTCAGGACCGAAGGTATTGTGGAGATCTTCAGGATCTCGATGACCTTGGCCCTGAGGGCGTTCTTCTTGGCGTCGATTACTTCGCCGGAATGGATAGTTACAGTATTGGACATAGCGCCACGATGATTTATTTATCGGCATCATGTGCGTAAACTTGAACGGAAAAATAAGCTTATCGTTAAGATAAATTTTCGGGTTTCAAGCACTGAATCAGGTGTTTGAGCGGCTGTGATGCTCAATAATGAGCCTGTTGCTTCATGATTAGTGTTAATTGCCGCATATAATTATCCGGATTGCCTGCAGAATGTCATGCAGGCCCCTGGAAAATCCGTTCTGATATAATGACCTGCGGGAGAGATTCTGATGATAAGGACGGTCGCGAAGGTCCTCGTTGTACTGAATTCGGAGAACGAAAGGCCGTCTCAGATAAGCCTTGCGGTCTGCTTCGCCCTCATTGCGGGCCTCACGCCCTTCTTTAACATCCACAACCTGCTTATATTGCTCCTCGTTTTCGTGCTCAGGGTCAATCTCTCCTCGTTCCTGCTCGCGTTCTCTCTGTTCAGCATAATTGCCTACGCCTTTGACCCCGTCTTTCACATCATAGGCCTCAACGTGCTTACAGCAGGGGCCTTGAGGGACTTCTGGACTGCGCTATACAATAATACCTTCTTCAGGCTCACGAACTTCTATAATTCGATAGTCATGGGAAGCCTGATATTCTCCATATTGCTTTTCGCGCCCCTCTTTTTCATTCTCAATTACGGCGTCAGGAAGTACAGGGCGCACGTGCTCGCCTGGATGAAGAAGACGCCTCTTGCCAGGGCCATCTCCGGCAGCAGGCTCTACGAGTACTACATGTCCTACGCGAAGATGAGGGAAAAGCTATGAAGTGGATCCGCTGGCACGGCCTCATAGCCTTTCTGCTGATAACGGCAGCTCTGCTGGCCTTCTGGTTCCTCTTCATCGATACCTTCATCGAGAGGCGCATAGAGGATACCGGCACGTCCATCGTAGGCGCGAAGGTCGAGCTCGACAAAGCCGACCTCACGCTCTTTCCCCTCGGCCTCACCCTTACCGGGCTCCAGGTAACGAACCCGGACGCTCCCATGAGGAACATCTTCGAGGTTGGCCGCATATCATTCCTCCTGGACGGTCTCCATCTCATCCGGAAGAAATACATCATAGAGGATATGGCCATCGAGGGAGTGCGTGTCAACACGGCTCGAAAGCGCTCGGGGGCCATCGGAAGGCCGGCTAAAGGGGAAGAGAAGCCTGGAGAAGAGGCCATAGGGCTTGTCACCTTTGATCTGCCTGACATCGAAAAGGTTTTGAAGGAAGAGGACCTACAGTCCATAAAGATAGTCGAGGCTGCGAAAAAACAGATAGAGGCTGACAGGGAGCGTTTCGAGCGGCAGCTAAAGGAGCTGCCGGACGAGAAGAAGATAGATGAGTACGAAAGGCGCATAGAAAAGATAAAGGCCTCTCGCGGCATAGGCGGCGTTCTCGGCGGCGCTACCGAGCTGCTTGCGATTAAGAAAGAGATAGAAGCGGACCTCAAACGGATAACCGTCTTGAAGGACGATATCTCGTCGAGGACCACTGATTACAGCGCACAGGTGAAGGCCGCTGCCTCCGCGCCAAGGAATGATGTAAAGAAGATACTCGACAAATATTCCCTTTCCGCTGAGGGAATCGCCAACCTCGGGAGCCTTTTCATAGGCGGCAGGCTGCGGGAGTACGTTGAGGAAGGGCTCAGGTGGCGTGATAAGCTCGACCTCGTCTTTGCGCCTGAAGGAAAAGGGGACGGGGTCGTGGTGCAAAAGACGCTGAGGGGCAGGGGCGCCGCTGCCTGATTTCCTCATCAGGCGTGCGGCCATATCGGCGAGCATACCTACAGGGGATTTCTCAGGCCTTGTGACGAACATTACCGGAGACCAGGACATACTTGGGAGCCCCATGAAGATCAGGATATCAGGCGAGAAGTTGAAGGGCCTCTCATCGGCTCTCCTGGAGGGAGAGATAAACAGGGTCGCGCCTGAGAGGCCCAGGGATATAGTCAACCTCGCAATAAGGAAGTACAGGCTTCACGACTTCACGGTATCTGACAACAGATATTTCCCCGTATCGATAACCGAGGCTCTGGCCGATCTCAACGTCCGCGCCGATATCCGCGGCTCAGCGCTCAAGGCCGATATCGGGTCATCTATCAAATCGGCTGCGATCAACGCCGTATCAAAGGAAGAGTCCAACGAAATACTGACCTCGATTGCGGCTGCGCTCTCAAACGTAAAGGGCTTCGGTTTCAAGGCAGATGCCGCAGGGACAGTAGACGATTTCAAGCTCACCGTATCCACGGACCTGGACAGGGTATTGTACGATGCGGCCGGAGGCGTATTGAGGGAGCGCATGCTCGCGTTTGAGAGCGCGCTCTCGGCTGAGGTCTACAGCAAGACCGAAGGGCCGCTTAAGGAGCTAAATCAGGATTTCGCCGGACTCATGGACGTGAACGCCGTTGTGAAGGAGCGCTTTGACGGCCTTAACAGGGCTCTTGCCGAGGCAACGAGGGGAGCGCTTCCCAGACTGCCGTTCTGAAAGGGCCCGTCATTCCCGTCAGGCCGCCTTTTTAAGCCGCTTGACAGCCTGTTCAGCGCCTTCAGCGGTTTCCCTCGAGATGATCTTGTTAAAGCGGCTTACCCTGCCTGAGGCTGTCTTTTCCTGGTAGAGGAATGCGAGGCCCCTCCTGTCGAACTGTTCGAAGAAATCCTCCCAGGATATGCGCTCAAGGGACTCTCCGCCCTTGAACCCGGGAAAATCAATCCTCACTATCCCAGGCTCATCCGTGCCCCGTGTCTTTTTGACGGCAGCCGGAAATCCACCCCTTGATTCCACCCATTTCCTTACCTCGTCGTGGTTGGTTGTGACCCTGGATAACGTCCTATGCGAACTTCTTTCGCGCGGCATACGCCACCTCCTTTAACGATTACCTCTCTTAATATTTATTCCCGAATCCTGAGTACTGTAAAGGATGGAGAGCTCGAATTCGGTCTTTTTCATAAACGTAAGACTCAATCTCAGCTTTGTCCGATAACCAACTGGATTCTAATGCTATTCCTACCTTAGAGAATTAAAGCGATTTGCATAGACCCCCGCGATTATGCAGACATTTTTTTGAAATTTGTAATCACTTTCTCATCTGTCGGAAATGAAGTAAATGCGTTGACTGTTATCGCCGTGAAGTAAAAGCGTTAACTAAATGCGGGGTCTACCGAGCTTATGCGAGTTATCCAATTTTTTTGATCGAAAAAAAGGGGAATAGAGTTCAAAAAGAAGGAATTGTGAAGCCATCACCTGGTCGCGCCTGCTTCTTGACAGAAAAAATAAATGATTTAAGTTTTATATAGGGAATAGATTGACAGACAAAGAACCATTATCATGGGGAGGTATTTATGCCTGAATTCGATATCAACAAGGCTGATGTTGAAGAGATAGTCGATCGTCTGAAGGAGATCGACAGAGAAAAGGTGGCAAAAATACTGCAGTATAGAAAAGAGCATGGCCCATTCAAATCCATAGATGAACTCTCTAATGTTCCAGGGTTCTCCGAGGATACGGTCATGGAGCTCAAGTCGAGGCTGCGCAGCAAAGGGGAAGAGCTGGACATAAACAAGGCCGACGTTCAGGAGTATGTCTCTCACATGAGAGAGATATGGAGGGAAAGGGCCAAGAAGATCGTGCAGTACAGGAAGGATCACCCGGTAAAAACGCTCTACGATCTGAAGAAGGCCGGAATCTCGGTAGATGCGATTGAAGATCTGAAGGAAGCAGTGGAGAGGTATCGTGCCGGGAAGGCTGCCTGACGCCCGCAAACAAAGAGCCCGGAGTTTCTCCGGGCTAACGATCGGGGCCGCCGAGGCGCTGGCGCTCGGGCTGGCGCAGCGCGTGGCCGACGACCCGGAGGCCGCG
>CAZDUP010000138.1:0-6976 GCA_964508625.1 uncultured Thermodesulfobacteriota bacterium | reverse complement strand
TGCCGTCCTTTAAATAAGGCGCGGCAGCATCTAAATACTCTTTCTGCATCGCCTCCGGCAGCCCTGTGAAGCTGCCGCCGTAGAAAGCGGCCTCGCGCACCCCCTTGCCCTTCCACGTAGAGAGGTAGAGCTCTATGGTCTCGACCACCTCATACGGCCCCGGCATCTTCTTCGCTGCAGATATGCCCTCCTGGTCGCAGAAGACGCACTTGTGGGCGCAGCCTCCGAAAGGAATGAAGATGGGTATTATGAGGCGTTTATGCGCCATGGAGCTCCGGGGCCTGAATTGCATCCGGGAAAAAATCGGCAAAATGTTCAGTGAGGTTCTTCAATGCCTCTCCAGCGGCAGCCTGCTCAGCGTCCTTTTTCCTGGGCGCGCGGCCAGAGCCGAGCGCCTTACCCGCGACCTGGACCTCTATCTCGAAGACCTTCTTGTGCGGCGGCCCCTTTTCGCCAGTGAGGATATATGAAGGCGCTTCCTTGAAGAGCTTTTGTGAGAGCTCCTGGAGCCTGGGCTTGAAATCGAAATGCCCAGGGCCTTCGATTGCGTCAGCGAGAAGCGGAGTGAAGAGAGCTTCCACGTATTCAAAGGTCTTCTGAAAACCCTGGTTAAAGTAGACCGCCGCGATAAAGGCCTCGAAGACCCCGGCAAGTATGGTCGGGTTCTCAGTGCCGCCGCTCAGGCGCTCTCCCTTGCCGAGGAGCAGGTACTTATCAAGCGAAATCTCCTTTGCGAGGCACGCGAGGGAGAGCCTGTTGACGAGCTTGGCCCGCATCCTCGTAAGCTCGCCCTCGTGGATGTCCGGGAACTTCCTGAAGAGCATGTGGCTTATGATGTTCGAGAGTATGGCGTCGCCGAGGAACTCGAGCCGCTCGTTTGATTTGAGCCCGGCGCCCTCCCGCTCGTTCAGGAATGACCTGTGCACGAATACCTTTTTCATGAGCGCGCCGTCGGTAAATTCAAAAGGCAGGCTGCCCGCGAAAACCTGTAGCGAATGTTCGTCCTTCAAACTTCCACCTCCGTCTTTTAAGACACAACCTCGCCAGTCATGCCGTTTGCAATGCAGCCGGTCAGCCTGGCCTTGACCACTTCTCTTTTCATATTGTCCTCACCATTGAGGAAGACCTGTATATAGTTCCTTGCCCTGCCCTTCAGCAGGCCGGACTTCCTGTCGCGGCCTATCTCGACAAGTACCGTTGCTTTCTTTCCTGTAAAATTGTTGTGGAAGGCATCTCTTTTCTCTTCGTCGAGCAGCCGAAGCCTTTCGCAGCGCTCTTTTATTACTTTTGGAGAGAGCTGGCCGTCATATCCGGCAGCGGGTGTGCCGGGCCTCTTTGAGAACGGGAATATGTGAAGATACGAGATGGGCAGGCCTTTCAATAATGAATATGTATTCTCGAATTCTTCTTCGCCCTCTTTGGGAAAACCCGCGATAACGTCAACGCCTATCGATATCTCAGGCACTTCGGCGGCCAACCGCTCCACCTTTTCAGCAAATAATTTTGCCGTATATGGCCGCCTCATGCGCCGTAATACAGCGTCATCGCCGCTCTGCAACGCGAGGTGCAGGTGGTTGCAGATGCGCTTCGAGTCTTTCAAGAGGTCAATCAGGCTATCAGTCACCTCGTCCGGGTCGAGCGAGCTTATCCTGAAACGGCAGGGGTAGCCCTTATTCTCAATAAGCTCAAGGACTGAGGTGATGTCAGTCGAGGGGGAGAGGTCAGCGCCCCATGCGCCGAGGTGTATGCCAGTGAGGACTATTTCCTTGTAGCCGTTCTCGACAAGGGTGTCGAGCTCTCTTTCAATTTCCGAGAGAGGCAGGCTCTTCGAGGTCCCCCTTGCCCTTGGGATGATGCAGTATGAGCAGGCCCTGGAGCACCCCTCCTGTATCTTGAAGTTCGCGCGCGTGCGGACGCCCGAGGTGCGGGCGCGTAGCGTCCACGGCGTGCCCTCCTGCCACGAGCCTATAGCCTTGAGAGGCGATTGCTGCCTGCCGCTCAGTATGTACTCGACTATCTTTCCCTTCTTAGGGTTGCCGACCACATAATCGACGCCTTCCAACGAGCTGACCTCATCGGGCGATACCTGCGCGTAGCAGCCCGTCACGATTATGAGAGCGCCGGGGTTTTTCCTTCGCGCCTGTCTTATCGTCTGGCGAGACTGATAGTCTGTCCTGCCCGTTACAGTGCAAGTATTTATGACATAGGCGTCGGCCGGGCCGGGGAAGGGGACTATCTTCAACGCCGCCTCCCTTAGCGCATCTTCAAGGGCGGACGAGTCGTACTGGTTTGCCTTGCAGCCGAGCGTCGTTATGGCGACAGTCGATATGGCGCCTCCCCTCTCTTGACGGGAGGGGATCGAGGGGAGGGTGAAATCCTTCCTCGTGGCAGTCAGGCCGCTCATTTCAATGCCCCTGTTATCCATCCACCGCCCAATACCTCTTCACCCCTGTAGATGACAACAGCCTGCCCTGGCGTTACTGCCTTTTGCGGCTCGCTGAATTCCATCCTGATCGTCCCGTCGTCATTCGATGTCACGACACAGGCCGCGCCAGCATGGCGGTAGCGTATCTTTGCCTCGACCCCTGAAAGTCCGGTACGCGCCGCATCCTGCGCCTCAGGGTCTATCCAGTTAACATCGTTTGCCGTCAGGCCCGTTGCAAATAGCTCATCGATGCCGCCGACAACGACCCGGTTCTTCGGCACGTCGATATCGAGCACATAGAAGGGCCCGCCGGAGAGGTTGAGCCCCTTTCTCTGGCCGATGGTGTAGTTGAAAAGGCCCTTGTGTGGGCCTAAAATTTTTCCATTGGTATCGACGATATCGCCGGGAAGGTTCGGCACGCGGCTGGAGAGGAACTCTCCGTAGCTCGGCTCTTCGACAAAGCAGATCTCCTGGCTCTCCGCCTTCTCTGAAGTGCGTAGGCCGAGCCTCCGGGCGTGCTCCCTTACTTCGGCCTTTGTGAGGCCGCCCAGCGGGAAGAGTACGCGCTCAAGCTGCCTTTGCGTCATAGTAAAGAGGAAGTAGCTCTGGTCTTTGGCAGGGTCGATGCCCTTCAAGAGGCGATAGCCCCAGGGGGCTGCCTCGATGCGGGCGTAGTGGCCTGTTACGAGATAATCTGCCTCAAGGCCGATGGCCTTGCGGAGAAGCACCTCGAACTTCAATATCTGGTTGCACTTTATGCAGGGGTTTGGCGTGGAGCCGCTTGTATAGGCGGAGATGAAGTAATCGACGACCTCTTTTGAGAAGGCCTCTTCGACGTTGACGACGTAGAAGGGCACGCAGAGCCTGTCGGCCACGCGCCTCGCGTCATGGATGTCGTCGAGCGTGCAGCAGGAGCCTGCGGTTGCGCCGCTGCCGTCGTCTTTGGTGGAGTAGTCCCAGAGCTGCATCGAGACGCCGACGCATTCATAGCCCTGCTCAACGAGTAGAGCAAGGGCTGTGGATGAGTCGACCCCCCCGCTCATGGCGACCACGGCCTTTTTACGTGCCATTGCCTGCCCTTGTGGTGAATCGGGGTAATCCTGTTAATTTTAATAAAGAATGGAAGGGATTTCCAGGGAAAAGTGGGGGGAGGGGGAGTGATAGCCTATGTGGGATGTGGGAGAATGGGGTTGACATTGAGAGTCGCATTTCTTACAATATTTTAATAAATTCACGCATGAACATTCGTAAAAAATTAGGAGGATTATCAATGGCTCAATGGGATGATTTGCAAATGAATAAAAAAATAACACGAATTCTGGATGTCTCGTCTCATGCTCCGGATCATCATTTTGGTAGGCCTTTTTTGACTTCTTACCAAATTGCAATCAGGTTTCATGATGACTTTCGCGCTGAGTTTAATACAATTAGCAAACCAATTGGTGGGAAGGGTACAGGGCAACAAGATTCCCTCGCTCAATATATCGCGCTAGAACTTTCCAAGCGCATTAAAGATGGACGGGTTACCAATATTGAAGGCAGATTCCTGCACCGTGCAAATCTCCATACCCTTCAATACGAAAATGGAAGCCAACAAATAATTGAATCATCTTCGATGCAAGCGTATGATTTATCAGTATTTAGACTAATTGATTAGCCCTGACCGATATTTGCGCTTACAGTCGGTCTTCCGGTTAAGGCACTTCTGAGTAACGTGGGCACCGCCCACCGTTTTTGATTGCAAAAGCCGTGTGTTGGTGGGATGTGCCACCAAAAAAACAAAGCCCCTTCTGGACTCCCGGAAGGGGCTTCTTTTTTTAATCTAAACTCCGTTTACTTCGCCGGTGCCGGTGCCTCGGCGAGTTTCTTCCTGTAGTCCTCTATCGCCGCATGGAGGGCGTCGGCTGCGAGGTTCGGGCAATGCATCTTCACTGGCGGTAATCCGCCGTCATTCATTTACCGCGATATATTCGGCAAAGGAGCTTGATTCGGGAATGGGAAGGTTGTCCTCCTTCATGCCGCGTATATGGAGCTCCACGGCCTCATGCATATTGCGCTCAGCTTCTTCCCGTGTTGCGCCTGTAGCAACGCATCCCGGCAAGTCAGGTGAATACGCGGAGTAATTGTCGGCGGCCTTTTCGATTATAATCAGAAAACGGTACATTCAGTCCTCCTTTAGTCTTGTAGGGTGGGCTCCGCCCACCTCTTTTGATTCGTTTTGTTATTGGTGGGCTGTGCCCACCCTTGTATATTAGAGCCTCGTAGGGTGGGCTGCGCCCACCCTACAAAAAGACAAAGCCCTTCAGGTCTCCCTGAGGGGCATTGTGTTTTGATCTGAAAACCTTTTTTACTTCGCCGGTGCAGGTGTCTCGGCGAGTTTTTTCTTGTAGTCCTCTATTGCCGCGTGGAGGGCGTCGGCTGCGAGGTTCGAGCAGTGCATCTTCACGGGCGGCAGGCCGTCCAATGCCTCTGCGACGGTGTTGTTGGATATCGACTCAGCCTCATTGAGGTCCTTGCCCTTCACCAGCTCGGTCACCATCGAGCTCGTGGCTATGGCCGCGCCGCAGCCAAAGGTCTTGAACTTGACGTCCTTTATGACGTTGCCTTCGACCTTGATCGTGAGCTTCATGATATCGCCGCAGGCAGGGTTGCCGACCATGCCCGTTCCGCTCGCTTCCTCAAGCTCGCCCACGTTCCTCGGATTGGAGAAGTGGTCCATTACTTTTTCGCTATACATTTCCGTTGCTCCTGTCTATTTCGCCTGGTTGATTGGTTAAAGAAACTTTCCCTCTATGTCTTTCTAAATGGGCCTCTGGCCCGTTGCTTGCTCATCAGACCTTAATTCTATTCCAACTCTGGATTGCCTGTCAACCCTTGGCCCCGGCGTAGAGCGGGGACATGGCCCTCATCCTCTCGACAATGGGCGGCATTATTTCCAGCAGGTAGTCTATCTCCTCGATTGTATTCGACTTTCCGAGGCTGAACCTCACAGACCCGTGCGATAGCTCGTGCGTCATGCCCATTGAGACCAGCACGTGAGACGGCTCGAGGCTGCCAGAGGTGCAGGCAGAGCCGCTCGAGGCCGCGATACCCTTCATATCGAGGTTCAGAAGGAGGGATTCGCCCTCCACGAACTCGAAAGAGATGTTAGCGGTATTGGGGAGCCTTTTGTCAGGATGTCCATTCACGGTTATATGCGGCACCTTCTCTGCCATGCCCTTCTCAAGCCTGTTCCGGAGCATGGTAAGGTGCTCTATCTCTTTGTCCATGTCGCGGAGCGCTATCTCAGCGGCCTTGCCCATGCCCACGATGCCGGCAACGTTCTCTGTGCCGCCCCTTCTGTTCCTCTCGTGGTGGCCGCCGTGGATGAGCGGGACGAGCCTGGTGCCCCTCTTGACGTAGAGCGCGCCGATGCCCTTTGGCCCGTAGAGCTTGTGTCCGGAGATTGTAAGCAGGTCTACATTCAAGTCCTGCACGTCTATTTTTATTTTGCCAGCAGCCTGCACAGCGTCGGTGTGGAAGGCAATGCCCTTTTCCCTGGCAATAGCGCCGATTTCCTTAATCGGGAAGAGGACGCCTGTCTCGTTGTTCGCGAACATGACTGTTATGAGGATGGTCTTTGGCGTAATCGCGGCACGGAGATCGTCGAGGCTTATGAGTCCGTACTTGTCCACGTCGAGATAGGTTACTTCAAAGCCTTCCTTCTGCAAGTGCTTGCAGGTGTTGAGCACTGCCGGGTGCTCTACCTTTGTAGTAATTATATGGTTGCCTTTGTCCTTCTTTGCCCAGGCAAGGCCTTTTATGGCGTGGTTGTCGCCCTCTGTGCCAGAGCTTGTGAAGATGAGCTCAATGGGCGCGCAGTTGAGGAGCTTGCAGATCTGCTCCCTCGCGTCTTCAACGGCCTTTCTCGTGCCACGTCCAGCCCAGTGTATGGATGAAGGGTTGCCCCACTGCTCTTTCAGGAACGGGACCATGGCCTCGAATACCTCGTCAAGGACCGGGGTGGTCGCGTTGTGGTCAAAGTAGATCCTGTTCAATGTAGATCCTCCAAAGTTATTCAGTTACGCCGCAAAGGTTCGCGTTGACCCTCGGCTCCCCGTTCTTCTGGGCAAGGGCTTCCCTGCTAAGGTCTTCAATCGATACGGAATTCAGAAATTCGGCTATCTTCTCCGCAAGGCACTTCCATACTCTCTGGGTCGTGCAACGCGTAGCCCTGTCGCATCCCGCGGAGTCGTCGTCAAGACAGGCGACCGGGTTAAGAGGCTCCTCGACAACGGCGATTATCTCGCCCACGCTTATCTTGGCAGCATGCTTTGCCAGCACGTAGCCGCCGCCAGGGCCGCGCACGCTCTTTACTATCTTGCCTTTTCTCAGCTTCACGAAGAGCTGTTCGAGGTAGGAGAGGGATATGCCCTCCTCGGCAGAGATGTCCTTTAGCGTTACCGGCTTTTCGGAGGAGTGGCAGGCCAGGTTTACTATGGCCCGAACTGCGTACTGTCCTTTTGTGGAAAGCCTCAAAAGATGCCCCTTTTTTTAAAACCTGCTAAAATG
>CAZDUP010000137.1:824-6981 GCA_964508625.1 uncultured Thermodesulfobacteriota bacterium | reverse complement strand
GACTACGACAGGTGCATAAGGTGCTACTGCTGCCAGGAGATGTGCCCTGAAGGCGCTATTTCGCCAAAGGACGGCTGGCTCAAGAAGGCCCTGTCAGCGCTTTCATAGCCTGCCAGAGTCCCCAATCCAATTATCTTGCGGCACTGACTTTTCTACTATATACTTTAAGTTTACCAGTCCTGAACTACTGGAAATCACAGATGAAAAAGTCATTTTTCACGCCTTTTACAAAATCAGCGCTCGTATTAGCGGCCCTCATGTCCCTGGCTGTTTTCGGCCATGCCATTGCCGCTGACACCATGTCCGTTCCCATCGGCAAGCCGTCTCAAGGGCCTCCTGCCGGCTGGAAGGTAAAGGAATGGAAGGGCAAGGCCGACTTTTCGGTCGTCGAATCCGAGTCCGGCCCTGCCATACGCATGAAGAGCTCCTCCACCTCTTCTGCCCTTTACAGGGAGATGAAGTTCAACATAAAGGACTACCCGTACCTGAGCTGGCAGTGGAAGGCCGCCTCGCTCCCTAAGGGCGGTGATGTCCGGCGCAAGGACAAGGACGACCAGGCAGCGCAGGTCTACGTGGTCTTCCCCAGGTTTCCGGCAGCGGTCAACAGCAGGCTCGTGGGCTACATCTGGGACTCCACGGCCCCGGCAGGCCTGATGGTGCAGAGCACCAAGAGCTCTAATACAAGGTATATCGTCCTGAGGAGCGGCCCCGGAGAGCTCGGCAAATGGCTCAAGGAGGAGAGGAACGTCTACGAGGACTACAAGGCGCTCTTCAAGGAAGAGCCGCCCAAGGCCGGGAGCGTCTCTGTCATGATAGATTCCGACGACACTAAAGGCTCAGCCGAAGCCTTCATCAGCAATATTGTCTTATCAAAAGAGCCTGCTGCAAAATAACCGCAAAGACCTCCCTGATCACCAAAGGTGCTGCTTTGAAGAACAAGCAGAAAAAAAGGAGCACATATCTCTGGATAGCCCTCGCCATCTCCGTGGTCGTCCTCATGGCTCTCGTCTATATCCTCTTCGTTTCCCATGACCTGACAAGGCATGCCCCGAGGATAGAAGCATATCTGGAAGAGCGTGTCGCAGGAGAGGTCGAGCTCGGCAGAATCGTCGTAAAGGCGCTGCCTCAGCCTGACATCACGGTCACTGACGCCTCCATATCACTCACCGGCGAGCCGATATTCTCGACCAAACGCCTGCGGGCCCGCCTCGAGCTCCTGCCTCTGCTGCGCGGGGATGCCGTATTCGAGGTGCTCGAGCTCGAAGGGCCTGACCTTGTCTTAAGGAGAGATACTGACGGGGAGCTCAATATCTCCAGGTTTCTCGAGTCCGGAAAGACCGAAGAAGAGCCTGCTGAAGAGCAAAAGGAAGAAGAAAAAAAAGAAGAGGAAAAGACGGTCGGAAAAGAGGAGCGAAGGCTTTATGTAAAGACCCTTGACCTGCGCGGAGGACGGGCGAGATTTCTGGACGAGCTGCCGCCCGGAGGAGCAGCCTTCGAGGTATCTGGCCTCAACGCGATGATGGAGCGCACCGTTGCCGGGTATTCATTCGGCCTGGACGGGATGCTCCTGCCTTCAACGCCGATCGCGTTCTCAGGCACGGTCGGCAAGAACGGAGAAATAATGGGACAGGGCGGCGTCGAAGGCCTTGCCCTGTCGCGCTTTAATCCATACATGCGCATGACATCTCCCGGCGCATCCATCCAGGGCAGGATGGACCTTGACCTCGCATATGAGTACGACGGCAACGACGTAATAAGCTCCCTTGTCTCTTACAGGGCCCTCGAGGCATCTCTCCCTTCCGTCCTTGCCAGCAACATAAAATCCCCGTCTGGCCAGGCAATGGTCAGCATTTCCCCTAAAGAGGACTCTACTGATATCTCGGCCCATGACGTAAAGCTCGACATTGAAGGCGTTACGCTCACAGGGAGCTTTTCGTTGACCGGCCCTGAAAAGGACAGGAGCTTCATCCTGCTCGCCTCGACCACTCCAGTCCCGCTCTCCACTATAAAGTCCCTGATGCCGGTCAAGAGCATGCCGAAGAAAACGGCTGATACCATCCGCGGCATGGAGCCGCTCGGCGGCAGCGTGACCCTGGAGAGCCTCAGGGCCGAAGGAAAGATTTCGGAGATGAAAGACAGCAAGCTGATCAAAAGGCCAGGGGCCGTCGACCTCAGGGCGTCGGTCGATGACGTCTCGTTCAGGTTTAAGGGCGGCGAAGAGGCATTCAGGGGCATTTCCGGGAGGCTGTCATTCAAGGACAGCCGCCTCGACCTCGCGGGCGTCAGAGGCTCATATGGCAAGGAGACTTTAGAGCGCCTCGACGGGTGGATAAAGGACGTGCTTGGAAAAGCGCCATTTGAGGCAAGGCTCACCGGCTCCATCGATTTGAAGGAAAGCCTTGACGTAGCTGCCGCGCTTGCAAAAGGAGATCTCAAGGAACGCCTATCCAGGGCTGCGGCAGCTGGTGCGGTCGACTTCCGGACAAGCGTTGCAGGCAACATCAGGGGCAAGGGGCCTTACAGGTATTCGGGCGAAGCAGCGCTCTCAGGCGGAGCTTTCAGCTACGACGGCCTGCCCCTCTCCTTCGACTATATCGACGCTAAGGCCTCCTTTGACCAGGACAAGATACGCGTCATTGAATCGAATGCCTCGTCAGGCCTTTCCAGCATATCAGTTACCGGCACAGTGGAGGGATACAGGGGCAAGGAGCCCTCGTTCAACTTGGATGCCAGCGGGAGCATGGCAGGAGAAGCGTTACAGAGGCTCGCGAAGAAGTCGCCCGGTGAGGTAGAGATAGAAGGCGGGATGTTGTTCTCCGCAAGAGCCTCTGGCACACCGGCGGCATTCAGGGCAAAGGCGAGCGTGGATGCCACGGGCCCAAAGCTCTTCTTCGAGGACGCCATTGACAAGAAGGCCGGTTTTCCGCTTAAAATAAGCGCGGATATCGAGAGGCATGGCAGCGAGACGGACATCAGGGATGCAAGGCTCGACTTCGGTACCTCTTCAATAAGCGCCAGCGGCGTCATGCACGGCAGCAAGGCCTATTCGCTCTCGATATCATCCGAGCAGATACTCGTGGATGACCTCAACGAGGTCTCCCCCTTCCTCAACAAGGAATACGCATCCTCCGGCGCGCTGACGCTCGACGTAAGGACGAAAAAAGATGGCGCTGATGAAGAGGCCCATTACGAGGGGCAGCTTGGCTTGCGTGACGGCCGTTTCTCTATCAAGGCGCTCCCAGCGCCCATAGAGAACGCGAACCTCAAGGCGGACTTCAGCGGAAACACCGGGTCTATCGTCATAGATAACGTCTCCACCGGCGCCACCTCGATGAACGGCCGCGTGGACGTGCCAGACGTATCCAGCCGGACCGTGAGCTTCGATCTCAACTTCCCTTCCCTCCATACAGCCGACCTCATAAGGAAGAAGACAAAAGAGGAGAAAGAAAAGGAGGAAAAAGAGAAGAAGGACGAAGAAGCGGAGGAGGAAAAGGAGAAGAAGAAAGAGGCTGCGGGGATAAACGGCACGGGCAAGATACGGGCTGCGGCTGGCGCCCTCTGGGGACACGGCTTCACCGCGCTTGAGACCGGGGTCATGCTGGGCGAGAGGGTAGTGCAGCTCTATCCGTTGCATATCAACATAGACCGCGGCGCAGCCTATGGGAGTTTCAGCTACTTCCTCGATGACGAGGAGCCGCTGCTCTTTACCGCTGACCTCGAGGTATCCGGCATAGACATCCAGACGATGCTTGAGGCCTTTGGGAGCAAGAGACGCACGCTCTCAGGCGACATCAAGGCAGACATCCTCTTCTCCGCTACGCGCGACATAGAGCCCCTGGCCAGGGGCATGAACGGTCATATGAGCCTCTCCACGGGAAAGGGCAGGCTCTGGAAGTTCGGCTTCATCTCGAACATATTCTCGATAGTGAACATCATCTCCATCGACGAGCTCTTTGAGAGCGGCCTGCAGCACAAGGGCATCGACGCTCATTTCCACATGATAGACGGCGTGCTGAAGACGGACGACATGGTCTTCGACAGCGACACAATGCGCATGTCCGCCGTCGGCGAGATAGACGCGGCAACCGCGACTATTGACTCGACCATTGCCCTTCACCCGTTCGTGACAATAGACAAGATAATCTCGAACATACCGCTTGCCGGCTGGATCATAACCGGCGATGAAGAGAGCACCGTGAGCCTGTACTTCGACGTTGAGGGGCCGCTCAAGAGCCCAAACGTCAGGCCGCTGCCGGTCTCATCCGTGACAGAGAACATCCTGGGCATACTGGAGAGGCTCATACGGACGCCGCTCAGGATATTTGAATAGGAGGATTTGTCGATGCAGGGTTTCTGGAACAGGCTCAAGGCGAACTGGTACAGGCAGGGACTCGATTACACGGACTTTCCGGAAAAGGCGCTTTCGGTGATACTGCCGCGGGCAGAAGGCGCGAGGACATTTCTCGACGTCGGAGCAGGCTGCGGCACGCTGGCCTTGCCGCTTGCGAGGGCTGGCAAGAGGGTCACTGCCCTCGATTCTTCTGCTGCCATGATAGAAATCCTCAAAGAGGATATCGCTAAAGAGGGCTTGAAGGGCGTATCCCCGCTCCTCGCCGAATGGGAGAAGGCAGAGCTCAAGCCCCATGACGCGGTCATATGCGCAAACGTGCCTGCGCTTCTTGGAGAGCCTGAGAAGGCTGTTGCCAGGTTGTCAGCCCATGCAAAGAAATACGTCTTCATCATAGAGAACGCCGACCCGAAGGCCGACAAGTTCTACTACAGAGAGCTATATCCCCTGCTCTTCAACAGGCCCTTTGGCGAAAGGTCCGACTACTTCAAGACCTACTCCGCCCTCCACTCAATCGGCATCTTCGCCAATGTCGAGATAATCGGCTACGACTTCGACCAGCCCTTCGCCGATATCGGGGAAGCCGTGGAGTTCTGGAAGGAGTATCTCGGTATCGTGACCGAGGAGCACGACAGGAAGCTCAAGGAATTTCTTGAAAAGAAGCTGGTGAAGAGAAAGGGCCTGCTGCTTGCCAAATTCCACAAGAGGTCGGCTGTCATGTGGTGGAAAAGGACGCCTCAGTAAGCATGCTTAGTGTCCAGAATTTTTACAGCACAGAATGCCTGATTGTAAAGGTTCTTTACAGTAATCATTCGTCTCACCAAAAAGCTTCATCAAATCAGCTACTTGAAAATCCCAAAAATTGGCGCGGACTTTGCATCTCTTAGGTAACAAAATTCCTTTCAAGGCGAGGTAGATATGAAGCGGATATTAGGCTTTGTTGCGATTGCGACAGGACTGTGCGCGTGGCCGATTGCAGCAAGCGCGACCTTGATAGGCGACCAGGTCACGTTTGGGCATTATACTCCGGACACTTCGACCCTTTCAGGGATAATAGGGGTATACCCTTCGGCCACGACGACCGTGGCCGAAGGCGACTCTGACCAGACTACGGTATATTTCTCATACCCGTACACCTATCTAATAGATACCGAGGCAGACAGCATATACGTGGATTACTCGTACCTGATCATACCGGGCGATTCCGGCACATGGTGGAACACAAGCACATCATGCCAGTGGAACGGTGACTTCACAAGCTTCGACTGCGTTGATGTGCCCGTGGCCTTCAACGGGCTCAGGGTCTCTGACCTCGACGACAGCAGCGGGAACCCGCTCGTGAACGTCACAGTGGACACCAACATGGCAGGCTGGGACAATTCGAGGCTTTCATTCGGCGCCGATGACGTCTGGTTTAACTGGGCTGGGCTCTCATTTGACTCCGGGACATATCTCAACGCGCAGCTTGAGTTCGGCGGCGGCAATGGGTCTGCGCAGGTGCCTGAGCCGGCGACCCTCCTCCTGCTCGGAGGCGGCATGGCCATGTTTGCAGCCATGAGAAAGAAGCTCGGGAGAAGGGCTTAAAGCATTGACAAAGAAAGCCCGCCGGAGAAACCGGCGGGCTTTTTTCATTTAAATGATCTCAGAAGTTATGGCTGCTCTTCATGAGGAGTGAAACGCCGAGATAGGTGAATAGCACGACTATGAAGCCCAGCACGGTCGCGATGGCCAGTCCGGTGCCACGCCATTCCCTCACGTACCAGGCGTGCATGGCCCTTGATGCGGGTGCCGCGGGAATCGTCGCGCCGT
>CAZDUP010000137.1:0-814 GCA_964508625.1 uncultured Thermodesulfobacteriota bacterium | reverse complement strand
GTGCTTGGCCCCGGCTTTGAAGAACCAGACGATAAACGACCATATCACCTTCGGCTCCCAGAGCCAGTATGTGCCCCAGGCGAGATAGGCCCAGACAGCGCCTGCGAACATGGAGGCCGAGAAGAAGCAGAAGCCCCAGAGTATGCTCTTTGAGGCTATCTCCTGGAATTTTTTGAGCTCCCCCTCATCTGTCCCCTTCCGCTTTTTCCAGAGATAAATGAGCGCGCCGGAGAAGGCGAGCGTGAAGAGGGCATATGCCGCGAACGAGGCGGTGACATGGGTCTCGAACCAGCGGGTCCTGAGGACCAGGGTAAGAGGCCCGCCGGGCTTTTCATTGGCGAGCGCGAAGAGTATGGCGAGGACGGAGACCGGGACAGTGACTATCTCTGTTTCGCGCTCGTCATACCTGAATATCACGATGGCGCTCACGAGCACTGTTGTCCAGCTGAAAAATACAAGTGTTTCGTACATCGAGGCCATCGGCGCGTGGCCGGTGGACCAGATGCGCTCGATCAAACCTGCGGAATGGACCAGCAGGCCCGCGACAAGCAGCCACTTGGAGGCGTTGCCAACGGACTTTGATTTCGCAGCGTGATGTATGAGGACGGCAGCGAAACTCAGGACGTACAGGACTATCGCTGCCAGTAGGAACGGCTTCATCTTTGCAATTAAACTCCACGTCGTATTCAGGGTGAGATTTTAACAGGCAACGGGCCGGAAAGTAAAGCCTTACCTGCCTCTTTCGTCAGGCCAGATATAGGTATGCAGCTGGATCTGCAGGCGCACGCTGAGGCCGTCTTTCAGTATCCATTCA
>CAZDUP010000136.1:0-7008 GCA_964508625.1 uncultured Thermodesulfobacteriota bacterium | reverse complement strand
CTGTCAGAGAGATCCTCGACCCTCGAGAGCACCCCTACTGTGAGGCCCTTTCCGCAGACCGGGCAATTGCCGGAGAGGGCGCGGGTCTGCATTGGAGCGAGCCTAACCCCGCAGGCCCTGTGGCCGTCTGAGTGGTATTTGCCCTCCTCAGGGTAGAACTCGACCGTGTGGAGAAAACGCTTATTGTCCTTTTTTATGAGGATATCCCGGATTTCGTAATAGTCAAAAGAGCAGTCGAAGACATTGGCCTCCCTGCCGAGCTTGGAGGGCGAGTGCGCGTCCGAGTTTGATATGAGGGTGAAGCGGTCAAGGGCCGAGACCCTCCAGTTCATCTCCGGGTTCGACGACAGGCCCGTCTCTATTGCGTGGATGTGCGACGAGAGCTCGCCGAAGCACTCTTCGATGGAGTCGAAGCCGGATTTCGAGCCGAAGACCGAAAACCACGGGGTCCAGGCATGGGCCGGCACGAGCATCGCCTCAGGAGAGGCGTCCATGACAATCTTAAGGAGGTCTATTGCGGAGAAGCCGAATATCGGCCTTCCGTCGGAGTTGATGTTGCCGAGCTTCGAGAAGGCGGCATTTATCTTCCTTGCCGCTTCGATTGTGGGAGAGAAGATGAGGCTGTGTACCTTGCGGGTCTTGCCGCCCTGGGAGAAGATGTTGCTCACTTCGGCGGAGAGCATGAACTGAACGCCTTCCCTGCCGTCTCCATTTTTCAGTACGAAGAGCCCGTTCCCCGTGGGTTCGAGCTTTTCTTCAATTGAGGCAAAGTGCGCGGGATGGGTGAAATCACCTGTGCCTATGAGGCCAATTCCCTTGAGCTTTGCCCAGTACGCGAGGGTTTCGAGCGTCATTTCCCGGCTCGTTGCCCTCGAGTATCTGCTGTGGATGTGCAGGTCGGCTATTATCCGCATAAAATTCTTATGTTAAATCGGTGACTTAAGTTATCATCTTTGCTTATGCAGTCCTCTGCGATTCGCCTGCCGCTCAGGGCAGGTTTGGGTTATTTACTTTTTGCAATAAAATCAGGGGTTTTTAAAAGAGGTTTGAAGCCACAATACCGGATGGTACGATACTATAGCATGGAGGACCGTGAAAGGGAAGCGTTAAGTTCCCAAAAACCGTGATGCCGGCAGATTTTTCGATGCCTTTCGCTTTCAGAGCGGTTATATGCCCATAACGTTAAAGCCCGAGTCCACGTGGATGATCTCGCCGGTCACACCGTCAGAGAGGTCCGAGAGGAGATAGAGGGCCGTCTTGGCGACGTCCTCCTGGGTGACGTTCCTTCTCAAGGGCGCCTTGGCCTCTACTATGTCGAGTATGTTCTTGAAGCCCGAGATGCCAGCCGCCGCGAGGGTCTTTATCGGGCCTGCCGAGATGGTATTTACCCTTATGCCCTTGGGGCCAAGGTCAGCGGCCAGGTAGCGCACGCTCGCCTCGAGCGCGGCCTTGGCCACGCCCATGACATTGTAGTTGGATATGACCTTTTCGCTGCCGTAGTAGCTCATCGCTATTATCGAGCCCTGCCTGCCCTCCATGAGGGGGGCGGCGGCCCTTGAGAGGGCCACGAGGGAGAAGGCGCTCACGTCCATCGCGAGCTTGAAGCCGTCCCTGGAGGTCGATATGAACTCACCTTTCAACTCTTCTTTCTTCGCGTAGGCGACCGAATGGATGAGCGAATCAAGCCCGCCCCATTCCTTCTTGAGCCTGTTGAATACTGCCTCTATCTGGCCGTCGTCCGTGACGTCGCACGGGAGTATGAGCTTTGCGCCGAGGGATTCGGCAAGGGGGCGCACCCTGGTCTCCAGCGCCTCTCCGGCGTAGGTGAAGGCAAGCTCCATCCCTTCGCGGTGGAGGACCTCGGCTATGGCCCACGCGATGCTCCTTTCGTTGGCCACCCCGAAGATCACGCCTTTTTTGCCTTTGAGCATTCCCATCGACTCCTCCACTTTGCTAACTGTTTTCAAGGAACCTACCTTCTAACATTATTCAGCCGTGGTTTCAACAGCTTTTCCCCTGTGCCGGTTGCCGGGCGCGGCCATTTCCGATAGAATCACTATAAAACGGGTCGCCGGAGGTTTGATGATGTTCGAGCATATGGAAGAGAAAGAGGCCGTCAAGACGGCCGCGCTCCTTGAAGTCAACGGCTACCGGTTCTATAAGCTCCTGGCCGAGAAGACCGCCAACAAGGAGGCGAGGACCGTATTCAGAAAGCTCGCCGACGACGAGAAGCGGCACTTGAAGCTCATCGAGACCCGTTTTTTCCCGGAGGCCGGGTTCTCAGAGCAGATAACCGAAGAGGAGATCGAGATAGAGGATTATATCGAGAAGGAGGGCAGGGCCGACATATTCACCAGGCGCATCAACGTCGATGACCTCGTGCGCTCCATAGACGACCCGAAGAAGGCCCTCAAGGTGGCGCTCGACACCGAGAGGCATTCGGTAAAGTATTTCGAGGGGCTCTCCGTCATATCCAGGACAGAGGAGGGCAGGCGCATGTACAAGGAGCTTGCCGAAGAGGAGAAGTCCCACGTCGTGCAGATTGAGGCCATGATGGCCGGGTAATGTTTTCTCCCTGCTACTTTCTTTTTTCAATAAAGAAAAGTAAGGTGATATAATCCGTGCATGCCGGAGCTTAGATTAAACGTAGTCACGCGGGAATGGGTCATCATAGCGACCGAGCGCGCCAAGCGCCCCCGTGACTTCAGGAACAGCAAGGAAAGGCCGCATTGTCCCGAACGCCTCGCAACCTGCCCCTTCTGCCCGGGTAACGAGCACAAGACGCCTGGCGAACGTTTCAGGGTCGGTGACAACGACTCCTGGCGCATACGCGTTGTGGCCAACAAATTCCCGGCCCTCTCCCTTGAAGGCGAAAGGAAAAGGCTCCTAAACGGTATAAGGAGGACCATCTCCGGAGTCGGGATCCACGAGGTCATGGTGGAAACACCGGTGCACAATCTCTCAACAGCCCTCCAGCCCCTCTCCCACATGGAAGACCTCATGCGCGTCTACAAGGCCCGCTTCATAGAGGCCAACAAAGACCCGAGGGTAGAGCATGCAATAATATTCAAGAACTACGGGGAGGCTTCGGGAACGTCCTTGGAGCACCCGCACTCGCAGCTCATCGCGACCCCTGTGGTGCCAATGCAGTTCAGGGACAGGGTGCAGGCCGCGCTACATTATTTTGACGACACAGGGGAGTGCCTTATCTGCTCGGTCCTCGCGAAAGACAGGGAAGAGGGCTCGCGTGTCATCTTCGACACGGACCACTTTACGACATTCATACCGTATGCGGCGCTATCGCCATTCCATACCTGGGTGTTCCCGAAGAGGCACTCAGCCTCCTTTGCATCAGTTACCGAAGATGAGATCAAAGACCTCGCCCTTCATCTGAAGAACATCCTCTCGAAATTTCACTACGGCCTCGACGACCCGGATTATAATTATGTAATAAGGTCCTCCCGGCCTCAGGACCAGGCCAATGTATATTGCCACTGGTATCTGAGCGTAGTGCCGAGGATAACAATGGCCGCGGGCTTCGAGCTCGGCAGCGGGATGTTCATCAATTCAAGCCTTCCTGAAAAGAACGCCGAGTACCTGAGGTCAGTCAGGACCGAATAGCCGTTCGTCATGAGATAAGGGGAGGCGCCATGCCAGAGTACAGGAACCCCGTTCCTACGGTTGATATCGTAATCGAGCTTCCGGGCGGCATCGTTCTGATTGAAAGAAAAAACGAGCCTGACGGGTGGGCCCTGCCAGGCGGCTTCGTCGATTACGGCGAGAGCCTCGAGGACGCTGCCAGAAGGGAGGCGCTGGAGGAGACCTCCCTCAAGGTGAGGCTCATCTCTCAGCTCCACGCCTACTCAGACCCGAAGAGGGACCCGAGAAAGCACACGCTATCGGTTGTCTTCTTCGCGCAAGCCGAAGGTACGCCAAAGGCTGGTGACGACGCAAAAGGGGCGGGGGTCTTTACCGAAAAGGACCTGCCCGAGCCGCTGGTCTTTGACCACAGGCAGATAATCATGGACTATTTCGAGTGGAAGAGGATGGGCTGGAAGGCCTTTGATTATTAAAGGAGATATTAACGCAACACTCGCCTGTAATTCCGTTCCGATAATCCGTTAAAAATACATGCGTAGAAAGGATTAGAGCGATGAAAAAGAGAGCCGTCTTTTCCGTTGCAGTCCTTTATTTTCTCGTTGCAGGTTTCACGTGGGGGGCCGGGGACTACGGCGCGCCATATGACATGAGGCTCGAGGACGTAAGGGGCGCTCAGTCCTACGCAAGGGTCGAGTTCGATAGCACGAGGTACATGCCGGGAAACCTCAACATGGGCATAAACTTCTTTCGCCTTGAGCCGAACACCCTTTATTCGGTCTGGTACGCAAAGGACAGCGGCGAAAGGGCCCCTGCGGGAGTGAGCGGCAACACGTTCAGGACCGACGGTGGCGGCAAGGGAAGGTACGTTACATCGGTAGATGGATACTATCTCGACGACTTTGACAACATCGAGGTCTACGCCCACCCTGATGGCAACGCCTCAAATACGAGGGACATGGTCGCGGTGCTCAAGGGGGACCTGCTGGGTTGATTCCTACCGCAAAAGCCCGGCCTTGTGCCGGGCCTTCCTTTCTAAAATAAACCTTGAAAAAAATCTACAAAAAAAATATAGTGTACCTCTCTACTTCATAATAAGACAATAATTGCAGCCGGATTTCTATCTCTGGTTTATCTAATGACATTACATCAGGAGGAAAATTTGTGAAAAAAACGGCAATTGCGATACTGAGCCTTTTTCTATTGGTTTCATGCACTTCGTTGAGTTCTCTGGAAAAGACCAAGATCGCGGAACTTGAAGCCAAGGGCATCAGGGTGCCTCATGAGGAGATAAAGCATCCTGGAGCGGCCGGGGCCCTTAATATACTCCCTGGCTTCGGCAATTTTTATCTTGCCGTCGGGACCAACGAGGGTGAGCACTGGCTATATGGATTCCTGAACCTCCTCTTCTGGCCCATATCTGTTGTATGGGCTGTGCCTGAGGCTGCCATCGACGCTACTGCGATAAACAAGAGGAATACCGTCTACTACTATTCCTACGGCCCAGGGGTGCAGGAACTCCAGCGGGCATCGGCGCCTCAGGCGCCTGCCCCTGTTGTACCGGCAAGCGCGCCTGTCGTGGTTCCGGCTGCTGCCCCTGCTGCAGAACCTGCCGCACCTGTGCCTGCCACGAATTGATCTTAGACTTACCAGGAGGCAGCCCGATCGGGCTGCCTCCTGATTCTTTCATCATGCCGTGTTTGCCCCCTTGTGCCTCTTCAGCAAATTCATTTCCGAATATTCCCTTTAGTGATATAATCCAGTAACCTTTCCCCAAATAAAGCCATCTTCTGCTCGGAAAAGAGGACTCATGAGGGCTTTAAGTAAGGCTGCCTGCGCGCTTTTGTGCCTGCTCTTCCTTGCGTCATGCTCCACGCTGACTCCCATGGAAAAGAACATGGTAGAGGAGCTCGACGCAAAGGGCCTGGCTGTGCCCAGGGAAGAGTACAAGAAACCTTCGGCAGCCGGAGCGCTCAACCTGCTGCCTGGCTTCGGCAACTTCTACCTTGCCTATGGGACAAAGGAAGGCGGGCAGTGGGTCTTCGGGTTCATGAACATGGCCTTCTGGCCCTTTTCGATCGTCTGGAGCGTGCCAGAGGCCTATATCGACGCCTCGACCGTGAACAAGAAGCTCACCGTTGAGTATTACGTGTTCGGCCCTGGCCGGGAAGAGATAAAAGACACGATTGAGAGCTTCGAGCCGACCCCGGCTCCGCCAAAAAGGGTGAAGACAACGCCGAGCAGGATGCTAGACCATAGAGGAACATATTAATAAAAAAGGCGGCCCAGAGGCCGCCTTTTTTATTGAGCGTATATTTTGCTCAACCCCCGAGCTTCTCCTTGAGGAGTTTGTTTATGACCTGCGGGTTGGCCTTTCCTTTTGTCGCCTTCATCGCCTCTCCCACGAAGAACCCGAAGAGGGTGGTCTTTCCCGACCTGTAGCGCTCGACATTGTCAGGGTTGTTCTTTATTATCTCATCTACTATCTTCGCAAGCTCGTCCTCGCCGGATATCTGCGTAAGGCCCTTTGCCTGTACTATCTCCGCAGCAGGCTTCCCGCTCCTGTACATCTCCTCAAAGACCTCTTTGGCTATCTTGCCGCTTATCTGCCCGGCCTTGACCATCTTTATGACATCGGCTACGCCCCTGGGGGTGACCGGGCATTCCGTTATCTCCCGGTTGTCCTCTTTCAGGAGGCGGAGCACCTCTCCCATGACCCAGTTAGAGGATAGCTTGGGCTCTCCGGTCTCCTTTACTGCCTCTTCATAGTAATCTGCGAGGTCGCGCGATGAGGTGAGTACTCCGGCGTCATAGGCAGGTATGCCGTACTGCGAGATGAAACGCTCTCTCTTTGCCCGCGGAAGCTCCGGCAGGGCCGCGCGAAGACCTTCCACGAGAGCCTCCTCGACCATGAGCGGCAGCAGGTCCGGGTCAGGGAAGTACCTGTAGTCGTGCGCCTCTTCCTTTGAGCGCATGGATGCAGTTATGCCCTTCGAGGAATCGAAGAGGCGCGTCTCCTGAACGACCTTGCCGCCGGACTCGACCAGGTCTATCTGGCGCTGTATCTCGTAGTCGATGGCCTCCTTCACGAACTTGAAGGAGTTCATGTTCTTCAATTCCGCCTTTGTGCCGAGCTTCTCAGCGCCTGCAGGGCGCACCGAGACGTTGGCGTCGCAGCGGAAGCTACCTTCCTCCATGTTGCCGCTGCATATGCCGAGGTAGACGAGTATGTCTCTTAATGCCCGGAGGTATGCCTGCGCCTCTTCTGATGTGCGCATCTCCGGCTCGCTGACTATTTCTATGAGAGGCACGCCTGCGCGGTTAAGGTCAACGAAGCTGAATGCGTCGTCCTCCGGCCCCTCGCCGTGAAGGAGCTTCCCCGCGTCCTCTTCCATGTGGATGCGCGTTATG
>CAZDUP010000135.1:0-7014 GCA_964508625.1 uncultured Thermodesulfobacteriota bacterium | reverse complement strand
CCAATCTGATTCATTGTGCCCCTTATTAATCGAGGGGCTTTTTATTTTTCGGCTTTCTTCCCGAATACAAGCGCCACGACAATGCCCGCCACATAGAGCACCGCGAGCGGCCCTGCCATCAGGAGCTGGTTGAAGATGTCGGGCGTTGGCGTGAGTACTGCCGAGGCGACCAGTATGGCTACGATGGCGTACCTCCACCATGCGACGAGCTGACGGGCAGATACGACTCCGAGGCGCGAGAGCACGAGTATGGCGAGAGGCAGCTGGAAGACTATGCCGAAGGCAAGAAGGAGCCTCGTTGCCATCGAGAAGTACTGGCCCATTGAAAGAAAGGGCTTCAGGCCCTGGGTGGAATAGCTGAGGAGATATTTAAAGCCGAACGGAAAGACCGCCTCAAAGGCGAAGACTACGCCAGCGGCAAATAGAAGGACCGAGAAAAGTACCGTAAAAAAGAACCAGCGCCTCTCGTTCCTGTAAAGGCCGGGCGCGACAAAGGCCCATACCTGGTATAGGACCACAGGGCTCGCGAGCACTATTCCAGAAAGGAGCGCCACCTTGAGATAGATGAAGAACGGCTCGACGACGCCGGTGAAGACCATGAAGTCCTGCCCCTGGGGGAGCGCTTCGAGGAGCGGCTTGGCAAGGAACCAGAAAAGCCTGTCTGAATAATAATAGGACGCCAGAAAACCGGCCGCAACCGCAATGACAGCTATGATGAGGCGGCTCCGCAACTCGCGGAGGTGCGCGGTGAAGGACATGACCTTTTCTTCTCCGGCCATGCCTACTCCTTCTTCTCCGGAATTGTATCTGCCTCCGGACCCTTCTTCTCTTCAGCGGAAGAGGCCGCCTCGGCGAAGCTTTTTTTGACCTCCTCGCCTGCCTTCCTGAACTCGGAGAATGCCTTGCCGAGCGCCTTTGCCATGCCCGGGAGCTTTTCAGGGCCGAGCGCTATGAGGGCCACTATGAGGACGAGTATGAACTCGCTTAAGCCTATTCCGAACACCTATTCTACCTCGGGGGCGGGATGACTAGCACCGGGCAGGGGGACTTTCTCATGACCCGCTCAGTAGTGCTGCCGAATATGACCCTGTCGAGCCGGGCCTTTCCGAACGTCCCCATGACGACCATGTCGATGTCGCTCGACGAGATGACCTTGAGTATCTCCTTGTAGGGCTCTCCTTCAAGGACGCGCAGCTCGATGTCCTTGAACCCTTTGAACCTCATTGCGGCGAACCGCTTTAGCATGCCGTTCGCGCTCTCCATCATCTCCTCGTCCATCTTGTCATAGGGAAGGTGCGGCAGATAAAAGCCCCTCGCCTCGTAAGCGGTCTCAACGACGTGGACTACAAAGAGCTTTGCCCTGTAGCTCTCGGCTATGGAGAGGGCGTAGGAGGCCGCGTGTATGGAAGCGCCGGTGAAATCGGTGGGGAAGAGTACCTTCTTGATACTGAATTTTTTCCTTGTGGCCACGGCCCCCTCCTGTGCATGCGGACGGCGATAAAGGCCTGAAATGGAGCCATTTAATCTTATATTAAGCATATCAGCTTTTCAACAGCATTTCAGGAAGACTTACCACGGTTTTTTTCAGGTTTTTTTACAATGACAACCCTGCTATCCTCTCCATGACCCTGGCCCTTATCGCCTTTGGCGCCGGAAGCTCCGCCATTATCCGGCCCTCTGAGATAAGGGGCTTCAAAAGGCTCTCGAACGCCCCGCCGCAGGAACATCTGGTGACCTCTCCCAATGGCTTTATCTCACGCCTGCCGCATGATATGCACCTCAATACGTTCTTGGCGCCAGACCACTTGCCCCTCTTGGCAAGGGGCTTGCCGTCTATTTCCATTATGTCCATTGAGAAGTCCACGACCGGGGCGTTGCTTATGCACGTGCCAACGCCAAAGGCGTCAACCACTGGCTTCAACCTTATAATCTCCTCCTCATCAAGGCCGCCAGAGGCAAAGAGCTTCACCTCCTTGAACCCCCTGAGGTCGAGCTCCCACCTGACTTCTTCGAAAATCCTGTAGAAGTCCCCCTTGCGCGACGCGGGCGTGTCGAGCCGAACGCCGTAGAGCTTATTTCCCATGGCCTCCGCAACCCTTATGCTCTCGAACTTCTCGTCGTTGAAGGTGTCCACGAGGGCGACCCTCCTCACCTTCCTGTCGATTACATCGTCGAACGCCTTTATCGCCTCGACCGTATCGCCGAGCACGAGGATGAGCGCGTGCGGCATGGTGCCCATCGGGTCGACTTCAAGGAGCTCGGCGCTCACAATGACGGATACGCCGTCGCAGCCGCCTATGAAGGCCGCCCGCTCTATCATCGGAGCCAGCACCGGGTGCATCCTCCTCGCGCCAAAGCTCACGACCGTCCTGTCGCCGGCAGCAATACGTATACGCGCTGATTTCGTGGCCACACCTGTTGCCTGGCATAGCAGGCCAAGTAGGGCCGTCTCAAAGACGCAGAACTCCTGGTAGCCGCCCTCTATCTCCATAACCGGCTCCCAGGGCATGAAGACCTCGCCCTCGTCCATGCACCTTATGCTTACCCGTTTCCCCTCCATCAGGCGGGCCGCCTCCTCCACGCCCGCGAGCACGCCCCAGCCGCAGCCCTGAGGCAGCTTTTTGGCAAAGAACTCGGCCCTTACCCTCCTGTCTATGCCCTTTGCCTTCAATATTTCAAGCGTGCGGCTGAAATAGACGTCAGTTACCCTGCCGTTCTTTATGTCCTCGGGGTCTGAGATATGGAACATGCCGGGCCTCCGGATTTTATCGTACAAGCCGCCATGCGGCCGCGGTTGCCTTGTAGACTATCGCAGCAAGGACCCCGGCAACGAAGCCGCCTATGTGGGCGAACCAGGCTACTCCGCCGTTGGCAGAAGAGATGCCTGAATTGACTAACTGGAAAAGGAACCAGAAGCCGAGGAAGAATATCGCCGGGACCCTGGCCATTGATATGAAAAGAGGCAGTATGACGAGTGTATTCACCTGCGCCCTCGGGAAGAGGAGGAAATAGGCGCCGAGCACCCCGGCGATTGCGCCGCTCGCGCCGACCATGGGCATTGTGGAGGCAGGATCAAGGGCTATGTGCGCGAGGCTCGCGGCAACGCCGGAGGCGAGGTAGAAGAGGAGGAAGAGCAGATGTCCGAACCTGTCCTCAACGTTGTCCCCGAATATCCATAGAAATAGCATGTTGCCGCCCACGTGCAAAAGCCCCCCGTGGACGAACATGGCAGTCAATAGCGTGTACGGCAAAGGCACTATGGCGCTCGGGCCTATGTCGGTATGCGACGTTATCTCAAGGGGTATGGCGGCGGTCTTGTAGATGAATAGCTCGACTCCCTCCAGTCCGAGCGTTATCTGGTAGAGGAATACCGCGACGTTTATTGAAAGGAGGGCGATTGTGACGAACGGGTAGGTGCCAGATGGTATGTTGTCCCTTATAGGTATCATATCCCGGGCCCCTGGCCCGGCTCCATCCCGTGGCCCGCCGCTCCGGGGAGAGCGCCCCTTTCTTTAGCGTTGGCTGCCATAGCCACCTGTGTCTGGAATATTATCTCAAAGGCCGTGGTCTTGTCCTTAAAAATATAGCCCCGCTTGGCGTTCACGCTCATCTTCGTAAGATTGGGCGTCACCTTCTCGAGCGTGACCAGGATATCGTGCAACCTCGTAGCGGCGATTATCTCTACGCTCACGTCCTTGCGCTCGACCTTCAGGACCTTGAGCGACATCTCCCTCGCGGCCCTCAAGGTGGCGCGCTCTACCTCCTCGACCGGGCTTGTCATGGTCCTGTAGGCTATGTTTGTAAAGGTATAGGAGATGCCTCCTCCGGCCCCGGCTATTACGGCAGGGAGGGCCACAGGCAGCAGGGGAGCGACGGCTACCGCGCCGCATCCGCTGGCAAAAGATACTACCCCGGCGAGCATCAGCCCTTTTATCGGGTATGGGACATGCATGCGCCCCTCCAGGCTCCAGGACCATAGTCATCAATTATACCAGAGGGGGAGCTTTCTGAGGCCTGCGTAAATTGACAGGAATTCTTAATCTGATAGGCTTTAGTTAGAGTCCCCGGACCCAACACACTGGAGGTCCTGAATGGATACCCTGCAAGCGATAAAGGAACGGCGCGCAGTCAATTTCTTCGACCCCGCGAGGACGCTCCCGCCGGATGCGCTCAACGAACTTCTGGGCCTTGCCAACCTCTCGCCGTCGTCTTTTGGACTCCAGCCGTGGAAGGTGGTGGCCGTAACAGAGCCCGAAGGCAGGAAGGTGCTGCGCAAATGCGCCATGAACCAGCAGAAGATCGAGGAGGCCCCTGCAATACTAATAATTATAGCCGACCCGAACGGCGTCGAGGAGAACATGGACAGGGTCCTGGAGAGCTGGCAGGAGCTCGGGTACATGAAACCCGAGACGAAAAAAGCCTACTCTGAAGTGATCCTCGGCCTCTACGGCGCAAGGGACTCGCTCACGAGAAAATTATTCTCGGTCAAGAACACGGCGCTCTTCGCGATGACGCTCATGATAGCTGCCAAGGGCATGGGAATCGAGAGCCATCCGATGGACGGCTTTGACGAGGCATGCGTAAAAAGGGAGTTCAACATACCGGACGATAAATTAATCCCGATGCTGGTGGCTCTCGGGTACCTGAAGCCTGGCGTAAACCTGCTCCCGAGGGCCTTCAGGCGGGAGCTCGACGAGTTCGTCAGCTACCAGACCTATAGAAAGTGAGGACGCCATGGAAAGGAAAGACGGTATTACGTTCGCTGGCAGGCCGGTAACGCTCATCGGCCCTGAGCTCAAGGCCGGGGACAGGGCACCGGATTTCAAACTCATAGATACAGATCTCAAGGAGGCAAGGCTCAACGACTTTGCCGGAAAGGTCAAGCTCATAAGCGTTGCGGTCTCGGTAGATACGAGCGTCTGCGACGCGCAGCTCAGGAAGTTCAACGAGCAGGCAGCGTCGCTCGGCAAGGACGTAGTCGTACTGAACGTCACGATGGACCTGCCGTTCGCATTGAAGCGGTTCTGCGGCACGGCCGGGATAGACAGGGCGGTAGCCCTCTCGGACCACAGGCATGCCTCGTTCGGCGAGAACTACGGGGTGCTCATGAAGGACCTGCGGCTCCTTGCACGCGCCGTCTTCGTCGCTGACGCTGACAACAGGCTCGCGTACGTGGAGATAGTCCCTGAGGCCACGAAAGACGTCAAATTCGAGAGCGCGCTCAAGGCAGCCAGAGAGATCGTCTCGAAAGGCAAGGCCGCCTGAGGTGACCCCATGATTACCGTCAGAAGGCCGGATGAGATATACCAGGCAGGCGGGGAGATCGAGGAAGGCACCTTCACGGGACGGTGGCACTTCTCGTTCGGGGAATACCATGACCCGGGAAACGCCGGGTTCGGCACGCTCCGGGTATTCAATGACGACACACTCTCTCCGGGCGCGACCTGGCCCCTTCACCCGCACAGGGAGATAGAGGTGGTCACATATTGCGCCTCTGGCGAGTTCCGCCATGCTGACGAGCGCGGCAAGGGCGGCGTGCTCAAGAAGGGCTGGGTCCAGCATACGACAGTGGGACGCGGCATGTGGCACTCCGAGATAAACAACAGGAATGACGAGCCCATGCGCTTCATCCAGATGTGGTTCTACCCTTCAGAGAAGGGGCTTCCTCCGTCTGTCGAGCAGAAGCCGCCCGGCAACGGCCACAACTCCCTTGAGCTGCTGGTCGCGCCAGAGGAGAACGGCGCGCTCCAGATACACTCTGACGCCAGGGTGCTCTCGGCCCAGGTCGACAAGGGGAATACCGTCGATTACGAAATTGAAACTGGCCGGGGCGCGTACATCTATGTAATGGAGGGCGGGCCAATCGAAGTAAACGGCAGGAAGGTAGAGAGCCTCGGCGCTGCCAGGGCAATCCATGAGAGCGCGCTCAGGATAGTGGCCGTGGGGGATGCGGAGCTTCTCGTTGTCGATGTGCGATTGCAATAAACTCTTCAAATTCTTGACGCAAGCTGCGTCTCCCCTCCCTTGACGGGAGGGGACCAAGTGGAGGGTGAACATTTCCACCCCCACCCAGCCCTCCCCCGTCAAGAGGGAGGGGTTAAAGAGCAACCGTATCGTATCAAACCATTATCATGGCTTATAATACTGAAGCTGCCTCGCATACGGCTCCACCATCTGCGTGAACCGCTGGACCTCCTTGTACTTAAGCGGCTGGAATCCGCTAGCAGCCTCGGCGTTCTCGTTCAATTGCTCGACGTTGTCGCAGCCGACGACCGCGAGAGATATGGGCTGGGTAAGGGCATAGCTCAGAAGGAGCCTCTTCGGGGCCTGGAAGAGGTTCTTCATGTAGACCTTCATTCCCACTATGGCGGTGTCCTTTGCGCTCGCCACCGGAACGACCTCGTCAAGGAAGCATTTATAGAAGGGCTCTGCCGGGTTCACGGGCACGAGCACAGCGTCGAAGTCAAAGGATTCGAGGCACTTTTTTATAATCGCGGGGTCGTGGTGGCCAGAGACGCCTATATGCTTCACGAGCCCCCTTTCCCTGGCCTGTACGAAGCCTTCGAGGGCGCCCTTTGGGCCGAATATCTCAGAAACATCCTCATCTGTCCTCACGTCGTGTATGTACCAGAGGTCGAGGTGATCGGTCTTCATGTTCCTCAGGCTCTCCTCGAGGTGCTCGAGCACGCCTTTTTTATCCCTGGCGTGGGACTTGCTCGCGAGAAATACCTTGTCCCTTCTTTCCCTCAGGGCTAGTCCGTAGTAGGCCTCGCTGCCCGAGTAGGCCCTCGCGGACTCCATGTAGTTTATCCCAAGGTCAAGGGCCGTATTGATGAGGGCATCGGCCTCGTTCTCGCGGCCGAAGGTCCTCAGGACCCCCTCGCCGCCGAGCCCCAGTACAGTGAGCTCCGCGCCGGTCTTGCCGAATCGTCTCTTGGGTATTGGCCTTTCCATTTTACCACCTTTCATTCTATGGGCAGGCTGCTGAAAAAGTCCATCTGCTGCGTTGTCTTC
>CAZDUP010000134.1:1510-7018 GCA_964508625.1 uncultured Thermodesulfobacteriota bacterium | reverse complement strand
GACTGTCCGCCCATGCAGCCCTTGCTCATGGCATCGAGGCCGTGGGTCTCAGGCGTAACGGATATGCCCTTCTCACGCTCCTTCTGCCTGAATATCCTGTAGTAATGGGGGGCGCAGGTGGGCTTGAACTGCAAAGGCACCTTGTCCCTCATCTCGTAGAACCAGCCGAGCGACTTTTCGTACTCCTCGGGGGATATCTCCTGGTCTTTGAGTTGCGCGCCCCTGCCTGTCGGCACGAGCAGGAACGGGTGGTGCGCGACCGCGCCCAACGATATGACGAGCTCCAGTATCTTGGGCAACTCCTGGAGGTTGTGTTTGGTTATGGTGGTGTTGACCTGGAAGGGCAGGCCGACCTTCTTGACGCTCTCTATGGCCTTCATGACGCTCGCGAATGCGCCGTTCACGCGCCTGAAGTTGTCATGGCTCTCGGCGGTCGCGCCGTCTATGGAGAAGCTAACACGCTGTATGCCGGACTCTATCATCTTCTTTGCGGTCTCCTCTGTCACGAGGAAGCCGCAGGGGGCCATGACCATGCGAAGGCCGAGCTTGGTGCCGTACTTGGCGATATCCCAGATATCGTCGCGGAGCATCGGCTCTCCGCCGGTCATAATCATGATCGGGTTTGAGAATGACGCCACGTCGTCGAGGAATTTGAAGCACTCCTCTGTGGTAAGCTCATTGGGGTAGGGGCCGAAACGCGCCGCTGCCCTGCAGTGTATGCAGTCAAGGTTGCATGACCTTGTAAGCTCCCATGCGATAAGTTTCGGGAGCCACTTCCTTCCGCCGCTCTTATCAGGACCGGCCTGTCCGCCGGGATGGCCGCCGGGGTGTCCACCAGGGTGTCCGTGGCCCTTCATCCCCGGGACTTCGTGCGGATGGCCTTTTGGCATGCTGCCGTGCATATATATTCTCCTTATTACAGATTAGGGGTACTCTTGAGATATCCGGCAGGCCAAGGGCTTGCCAGCTTTAAAAACGGCGCTACTTTCTCAGTAGCTTTGCCGCGTCTTTTGCAAAATAGGTAAGTATCAGGTCTGCGCCAGCGCGCTTTATCGAGGTAAGGGACTCCATCATGGCCCTGTCCCCGTCTATCCAGCCAGCCCTGGCAGCGGCCTTTATCATCGAGTACTCGCCGCTTACGTTGTACGCGGCGACCGGGTAGCCGAACTCGTCCTTTATCCTCCTGATGATGTCGAGGTAAGGCAGGGCCGGCTTTACCATCACGATGTCAGCCCCCTCCTCGATATCAAGGGCGGTTTCGCGGATGGCCTCGTCCGTGTTGCCCGGGTCCATCTGGTAGCTCCTCCTGTCCCCGAACTTGGGCGTTGACTCTGCCGCGTCCCTGAAGGGGCCGTAAAAGGCGCTCGCGTACTTGGCCGAATAGGCCATAATGGGCACTTCGGTGAAGCCGTTCTCGTCAAGGGCGTCCCTTATGGCGCCGACCCTCCCGTCCATCATGTCAGAGGGGGCGACCATGTCTGCCCCTGCCTGGGCGTGGGATATGGCCTCCCTGCAGAGGAGCTCGAGCGTGGCGTCGTTGTCCACGTCCCTATTCCGTATGATACCACAGTGGCCGTGAGAAGTGTACTCGCACATGCATACGTCGGTTATGACCGCAAGCCCGGGCGAGGCGGCCTTCAGGGCCTTAATGGCCTCCTGAACCGGGCCGTGCGGGTCGAATGCGCTCGTGCCCTCCTCGTCCTTGTGCTCAGGTATGCCGAAGAGGATGACCGAAGGTATGCCTAAGGCAGTTATCTCCTTTGCCTCTTTTTTGAGCTGGTCAACGGAGATCTGATAATGGCCGGGCATTGACTTTATCTCTTTCCTGACACCCTTGCCATAGGTCACGAAGAGGGGGAGTATGAAGTCATTGGGCGTCAACACGGTCTCCCTGACCATCCTCCTCAATATCTCTGTCTTCCTGAGTCTTCTCGGGCGGTAGATTGGGAAGTTCATTATTTGGCACCTTTTCGTATGTTTTTAAAATGCTCTGCCATTGCCCTTGTAAGGGCCGGTATCGTGTAGTCCTTTGGCATGATATCGACGCCAAGGCCGAATTTTCTGGCAGCATCGGCCGTTATAGGGCCTATGCAGGCGACCTTGCAGCCCTTGAGCAGGCCCGGTAGCTCGCTCCTCTTGAAGGCTGCGACGAAGTTGGTTACGGTCGAGGCCGATGTGAACGTGACCACGTCCACTCCACCTGAGGCCATTATCTCTCTCAGCCCGGCCACCTCTTTCGAGGGCTTCACGGTCCTGTAGGCCGGGACAACATCTATCCTGCCGCCGAGCCTCTTTATCTCCTCAGGTATTATCTCCCTTGCCTTTGTGGCCCTCGCAAGGAGGAACCTTTTGCCCTTTATGCTCCTCTTGCCCAGGGCTTCAAGTAGGCCTTCGGCCTTGAACTCTTTTGGAGTGAGGTCTACCCTTATGCCGAGCTTCTCTATCGCTTTAGCGGTCATGGGGCCCACCGCACAGATCCTTACGCCCTTAAGCTCCCTTACGTCGAGGCCTGTCTTATAGAGTCGGTCAAAGAAGTATCTGACGCCGTTTACGCTTGTGAATATGGCCCAGTCATAGGACGGGAGCCTTTTGATCGCCCTGTCCATCGGCTTCCAGCTCGCCGGGGCGATGGTTTTTATCGTGGGGAAGGTCAGGGGCTCAGCCCCCTCCTTCTCAAGCACCCTTGTGAAATCGCCTGCCTGCTCAAGGGCCCGCGTTACAAGTATCCTCTTTCCGAAGAGCGGCTTTGACTCGAACCAGTTGAGCCGCTCTCTGAGGTTCACGACATCGCCAACGACCGTTACGACCGGGGGTCTCATCTCAAGGCTCTCTGCGAGGGCCAGGATGGTGCCGAGCGTCCCGGCGCAGGAGACCTGTCTGGTCATCGTGCCCCAACGGATGAGGGCAATGGGCGTCTCTGGCGGCCAGCCGTTCTCACGGAGCTTTTGCACGATAAGGGGCAGGCTCTTCCAGCCCATGAGGAATACCAGGGTCCCCCTGCCTGTCGAGAGCCTGTCCCAGGCTATGTTGGTCCGCTCCTTTAAAGGGTTTTCCTGGCCTGTTATGAAGGTAACGGCAGATGAGAGGTCCCTGTGGGTAAGCGGTATCCCGGCGTAGGCAGGCGCGGCTATTGCCGATGTCACGCCCGGCACTACCTCGAATTCGATGCCAGCGTCTTTAAGCTCCTCTGCCTCTTCTCCGCCCCTGCCGAATATGAAGGGGTCTCCGCCCTTGAGCCTTACGACGGTCCTGCCCTTTTTTGCCTTATCGACAATGAGCCTGTTTATCTCTTCCTGCTCAATAGTTTTCTGAGAGCCCTTCTTGCCTACGTAAATAGTCTCTACGCCTGCCTTCGCATGCTCAAGAAGGCGCGAGTTCGCGAGAAAATCGTATATTATGCAGTCGGCCTCTTTTATGGCCTCCAGCCCCTTGAGGGTAAGAAGCCCCGGGTCGCCGGGGCCTGCCCCTACGAGGTATACCTTGCCAGCCATGAATTTTTTTGTCCCTTACACTCGGTATCTTTATACCAGAGGTGAATTAAGGATGATTTCGCGGAAACATTAAAAAATTTTAAGATATTATATCAAACAGGCGGGCCTGTTATAAACCGGAAAATCAGGGAAATCCTTATTTTTTCAGCCTGGTCCTGGGGCAGGTCACGAGCTCTTCGGCGCCTGTCGAGAGGTCGTGGGTAATGCACCTCGGGGGCAGGTCCTGCATCCTGCAGTTGTCGAGCACCATCCTTATGGTCGCGATATCTCCCTTGACTGAGATGAGCTCGTACCCGAGCGGGCTTTCGGACTCCTTGACCGAGACCATCCTGCCGGCCCTGCCGTCGAACCAGGCGACCCCGTAATCGCAGTCATTGTGGTAGTCTCCTATGAATGAGAGGTCGTCTATCCATGCTATGTTCTCGATTGCAGCCTTCTTCTCCATCCATTTGAGCTCGGGGTTGAGCGATACGATAGTGGAGTAGCTCGTTCCAGGAGTCCCGGCCCAGCCCTCCTCAGGCACTATCACAAAGTCCTCGTAAGGGCTCCAGGTGAGGCTTTTGAAGATATTTTTCATTGTCTCCGGGGAGCTCCCGCTTCTCCAGCCGTAGACGTCCGTGTAGTTTATGGTGGAGAGCGGCTCGAGTGCGCCGCTGGGAATGAAGTCTATACGGTAGAGGATGTTGCTTACGTTCTCTGCCCTCTCGAGCATCTCCTCTTTCGTATATTTCTTGTGAGCAAGCTCGGTCATGACCACGAGGAAGATGCCCTTGGGCGAGCGGAACTTCTCCTGGCGCATGAGCTCAGCCTCTGCCCCGGATAGCGGGAGGGAAAAGGCCAATAGGAGCGCGATTAGAAGGATGCGCTTTGGTTTTATTGATCTTCGTGTCATCTGTTGAACGGCTGAGGTTCAAAAAAATAAAAAGGCCCATACTCTGGATGGGCCTTTTTGTTGCTGAAAGTCTTCAGGCTGACCCGGGCGGCTTGACCTCGTAGAGGTCCTTCAATATATCGTAGGCGCCCTTTGCGAGGAGCCTCTCGGCAAGCTCTACGCCGAGCCTTTCGCAGTCATCCTTGGGCCCTGAGATGGACTCCTTTATTATCGTCTTGCCGTCCGTGCTCGCGACAAGCCCGGCTATGGTTATCTTCTCGCCTGAAAGGGTGCCGTAGGCCGCAATGGGCACCTGGCAGCCGCCTTCGAGCCTCTTGAGGAGCGCCCTCTCCCCCCTGACGCAGTATGATGTTTCCGGATGGTCAAAGAAGGCCACGAGCTCGTTTATGTATTTGTCTGCCGTAGGCGTCTCTATGCCGAGCGCGCCCTGGCCAATGGCAGGCAGGCTTAACTCAGGCGAGAGAAGTTCTGTTATCTTCGCGGCCCAGCCGAGCCTCTTGACGCCCGCGCCAGCGAGTATGATGGCGTCGAAGTCGCCGTTGTCGAGCTTCTTCATGCGCGTGTCGAGGTTGCCTCTGAGCTGCATTATCTGGAAGTCAGGCCTCACAGCCAGCAGCTGGGATTGCCTTCTGAGGCTCGATGTGCCTATGCGCGCGCCCTTGGGGAGATCCAGGAGCTTTACGTTATTCCTGCTGAAGACAGCGTCCCTCGGGTCCTCCCTCTCGGTTATGCAGCGCAGGTGCAGGCCTTCGGGGAAGAAGGTCGGAACGTCCTTCATTGAGTGGACCGCGAGGTGGCACCTGCCTTCAAGGAGCGCCTCTTCTATTTCTTTCACAAAGAGGCCCTTGCCGCCGACCTTTGCGAGCGGCACGTCCAATATCTTGTCGCCAGTGGTCTTTATCTTCTCAAGGGCGACTTCCAGCTCGGGGTGCCTCTTTTCGATCTCGCTCTTTACCCAGTTGGCCTGCCACAAGGCGAGCTGGCTGCCCCTGGTGCCGATTACAATCTTCTTTTTCAAAATAAAATCCTTTCTCTACAGAGCGTCAAACTAAAGCCTACCTGCGTGGGGGGGGGGGGGGGCGGGGGGCGAGATAATGAAGATTAAACACCCCACCACCCAAACCC
>CAZDUP010000134.1:0-1500 GCA_964508625.1 uncultured Thermodesulfobacteriota bacterium | reverse complement strand
ACCTGCGTTGCTCCTCGGCTCGTCGCTTAAGAGTACATGAAGAGTACGACTCGCTCCTCGCCTTCGTCGCGCCTTGGTCTGCTGTGTTCTTGACGCTCTGTTTTTTTATTCTATTAAAGCCTTTCTCAAAAAAAAGGCAAGCTCAGTCGTCGTTGCTCTGTGCCGCCTTTTTGACGGCCTCCTCGTCAACGGTAAGGTCAAAGAGTTTCCTTATGGTATCGATATAGAGGTCGCCCTCTATCTTGTTCGCCTCTTTTTTGAGGTGCGTGACCGGGTGGTGGAGTATCTTGTTGACGATGGCAGAGGTCATTGCGTCAAGGACCTTCTGCTCCTTTTCCGTGAGGTTCGGGAACGACGCGAGGGCCTTGGCCATCTCTGCCTTCCGAACGCTGTCGCAGCTCTGACGCAGCGCTATTATGGTCGGGACAACGTCAAGGGACTTTATCCAGCGATAGAACTTCTCTATCTCGTCGATTATTATGGCTTCGGCCTGCTCAGCCTCTTTCTGCCTCTCATTCAGGTTGGCGACGACAACGCCCTGAAGGTCGTCGACGTCGTAGAGATAGCAGTTGTCTATGTTGTTGACCTCGGGGTCTATGTTCCTCGGCACCGAGATGTCTATGAAGAACATGGGCTTGTGCCGCCTCTCCTTCATCACCTCGTGTATCTGCTCGGGCTTTATGATGAAGTTGGGGGAGGCGGTCGAGGCTATGACTATGTCCACGTTCTTCAGGTAATGCGGGAACTCCCTGAACATGATGGCAGTGCCGCAGAAGCATTTTACGAGCTCAACGGCCTTTTCATAGGTCCTGTTCGCGACCATTATCTCCCTGACGCCGTTGGTCTGCAGGTGCCTTGCCGCGAGCTCCGCCATCTCTCCTGCGCCAACGAGCATGCAGTTCTTTCCCGTGAGGTTGCCGAATATCTTCCTCGCGAGCTCCACTGCAGCGAAGCTGATGGATACAGCCGATTCGCCAATCTTGGTCTCTGTCCTTACCCTCTTCGCGACCTGGAAGGCCTTGTGGTAGAGCTTGTTTACTATTATGCCTGCAGTGTTGCTCTGCACGGCATAGCCGTATGAGTCCTTTACCTGCCCGAGTATCTGCGGCTCTCCCATTACCATTGAATCGAGGCCCGCAGCGACCCTGAAGAGGTGCTTTACCGCGTCCTCGCCCTGGTGTACGTAGAGGTGCTCGTCGAATGATAATCAGAGAGGAAGCGCTTTATCTGCCAGGTGCCCTTCTCAACGTCGCTGGTTATTGCCAGCACCTCGACCCTGTTGCAGGTCGAGAGTATGACGCCCTCGGTGAGGCCATATGCCCCGGTGAGCTTCGCGAGAGGCTCGCCAATGGTAGCGGCTGGAAATGAGAGCTTCTCCCTTATCTCGATGGGCGATGTCTTGTGGTTGAGTCCGACTATTACTAAATTCATTTTTACCTTTGACGGCTGCTGAAAAAGTCCATCTGCTTTGTTGTCTTCGTCGTTCGTCACTGCGGCGTA
>CAZDUP010000133.1:0-7104 GCA_964508625.1 uncultured Thermodesulfobacteriota bacterium | reverse complement strand
GGGAAAGACTCATCACGCCCGAGCAGCTCAAGAAGGCGATAGATGAGCAGAAAAAGAGCGGGGGAAGGCTCGGCCATAACCTCACGAAGCTGGGGTATATCACCGAGAAGGACCTCACGGCTTTCCTTTCCAGGCAGTACGGAATACCCACCATTGACCTTTCCAGCCAGGAAGTAGACCACGAGATAGTAAAGCTCATCCCCGAGGACGTGGCCCAGAAATACCAGGTCATACCCGTAAGCAGGACAGGCTCGACCCTGGTCGTTGCCATGGCCGACCCGTCGAACATATTCGCGATAGACGACATCAAGTTTTTGACCGGCTACAATGTCGAGCCCCTTGTGGCCTCTGATTCGGCCGTAAAGAGCGCCATAGAGAAGCTCTATGAGTCAACCGACATGGGTCTCGAAGGCGTCCTGACCGAATTCGACGAAGGCGAGATGGAGGTCATAAAGGACGAGGAAGAGGTCGACCTCTCGGACCTTAAGAAGGCCGTTGAGGACGCCCCGGTCGTAAAGCTCGTCAACCTGATCCTTACGGACGCCATCAAGCGCGGGGCATCAGACATACACATAGAGCCTTATGAGAAGCACTTCCGCGTAAGGTACAGGGTGGACGGCGTCCTTTCGGAGGTCATGAAGCCTCCCATGAAGCTCAAGCAGGCGATAGTCTCCAGGATAAAGATAATGAGCAACCTGGACATCGCCGAGAGGAGGCTCCCCCAGGACGGCAGGATAAAGCTCAAGCTCGGCAAGAACAAGGAGATGGACTACCGCGTCTCGGTGCTGCCGACCCTCTTCGGCGAGAAGGTCTGCTGCCGTCTCCTCGACAAGTCCAACCTCCAGCTCGACATGACTAAGCTGGGCTTCGAGGAGAAGGCATTGAAGGACTTCATGGGAGCCATTCACAAGCCGTGGGGCATGGTCCTCGTCACCGGCCCCACGGGAAGCGGCAAGACCACGACCCTGTACTCGGCATTGTCCGAGCTCAACAAGATAAGCGAGAACATCTCCACGGCCGAGGACCCGGTCGAGTTCAACCTGATGGGCATAAACCAGGTCCAGATGCACGAGGACATAGGGCTGAACTTCGCCGCCTCTCTAAGGAGCTTTCTGCGTCAGGACCCGGACATCATCATGGTGGGAGAGATAAGGGACTACGAGACCGCCGAAATAGCCGTAAAGGCCGCGCTCACCGGACACCTCGTGCTCTCTACGCTCCACACCAACGATGCGCCGTCCACGGTAAACAGGCTCCTTAACATGGGCATCGAGCCCTTCCTCGTATCTTCATCCTGCAACCTGATACTCGCGCAGAGGCTCGCGAGAAAGATATGCAAGGACTGCAGGGCGCCGGTCCAGATCTCCGAGAAGGCGCTTCTCGACCTCGGGCTTACGCACGAGGAGGCTTCTAAGATGGAGGTCTGCAAGGGCGCGGGTTGCGCGACCTGCGGCGGCACCGGCTACAAGGGCAGGATCGCGCTCTACGAGGTCATGCCATTTACCGATTCGATAAAGGACCTTGTGTTGAACGGCGCGTCCTCTGCGGAGATAAAGAGGGCGGCCATAAAGGACGGAATGAAATCGCTCCGAATGAGCGGCATCACGAAGGCTGGCGAGGGCGTCACCACCATCGAAGAGGTCTTGAGGGTCACGATGGCCGATTAGGCAGGCAGTGTAACTTTAGTCCTTACGAAGCAAGGGCCGTTCATTTAAGAATAAGCAGTGTATTTTCGGGCAGGGTCCTGTAAAAGGAAGGGAGATCCACGATGGCTGTAGAAGGCAACAAGTACAATTTACAGGAGCTCCTCAGGGTCATGATAGACCAGGGCGGCAGCGACCTGCACATCACAGCCGGCTCTCCGCCCAGGATAAGGCTCCACGGCAAGCTCTCGCCCATGAACGCGCCGGCATTGTCCGGCATAGAGGCGAAGCAGCTCTGCTATTCGATACTTACCGACGTGCAGAAGCACAAGTTCGAGGAGGAGAACGAGCTTGACTTCTCCTTCGGCATAAAGGGCCTCTCCCGCTTCAGGGGCAACCTCTTTGTCCAGAGGGGCGCTGTTGCCGGTGTTTTCAGGTCCATACCCTTTGCAATCAAGTCGTTCCAGGAGCTCGGGCTTCCTCCGATAATGGAAGACCTCTCCAAAAAGCCCAGGGGCCTTGTCCTCGTTACCGGCCCCACCGGCTCAGGCAAATCGACGACGCTCGCCTCGATTATAGACAAGATAAACTCCGAGCGGGCCGAGCACATAATCACCGTAGAGGACCCCATAGAGTACCTGCATAACTCCAAGGCAGCCCTCGTCAACCAGAGAGAGGTCGGCTACGACACGCACGCCTTCAAAAAGGCACTTAAATACATACTCAGGCAGGACCCGGATGTCGTCCTCCTCGGAGAGCTCAGGGACGTCGAGACGATAGAGACCGCGCTCACCATAGCCGAGACAGGACACCTGTGCTTCGCTACCCTGCACACCAACTCGTGCGTGCAGACCATAAACAGGATAGTGGACGTCTTCTCCGCCGACCAGCAGCAGCAGGTGAGGGCGCAGCTCTCCTTCGTCCTCGAAGGCGTTCTCTCTCAGCTCCTTATCCCGAGGGCCGATGGCAAGGGCAGGGTCGTATCGCTCGAGATAATGGTGCCCAATGCCGCGATAAGGAACCTCATCAGGGAGGACAAGATACACCAGATCTACTCGCAGATGCAGGTGGGCCAGGGCAAGTTCGGCATGCAGACAATGAACCAGAGCCTGATGAGCCTCTATTCGAGGAAGCTCATCACGCTCGAAGAGGCGCTCGCCAGGAGCCAGGAGCCTGACGAGCTCCGCCAGATGCTTGTAAACGCGGGCGTGCTCCGTTCCGGCGCGCCCGTAGGGAGGACAATGTAAGCCATGCCTATTTTCGTCTATACCGGTAAGACTCTCGGCGGAGAGGCGAGAAAGGGCGAGCTGGAAGCCGCGAACCTCGCGGCTGCCACCGCGACCCTGAGGCGCCAGCAGATACTTCCGGCCTCTGTCACGCCGAAAAAGTCGGGCCTGTCATTGGAGCTGAAGATACCCGGCTTCGGCAAGGGCGTGAAGACCAAGGACATAGTCATCTTCAGCCGCCAGTTCGCCACCATGATAGACGCCGGACTGCCCCTGGTCCAGTGCCTCGACATACTTGCGAGCCAACAGGAAAACCCCGAGTTCAAGAAGGTGCTCCTCGACGTTAAGGGTTCGGTCGAGGGCGGTTCCACCTTCGCCGACGCGCTTAGAAAGCATCCCAAGGTATTCGACGAGCTCTACGTCAACCTCATCTCCGCAGGAGAGGTCGGCGGCATACTCGACACCATCTTGAACAGGCTCTCGGGCTTCCTTGAAAAATCCGAGAAGTTGAAGGGCAAGATAAAGAGCGCCATGACCTACCCGACGGCTGTCATCGTCATAGCCGCGCTCGTGGTCTCAGGCCTCCTTATCTGGGTCGTACCGGTATTCGAGGACATGTTCCAGAGCTTCGGCCAGGCCCTTCCCGCCCCGACGCAGATGGTCGTGGGAATGAGCAACGCGCTCAAATCGGCCTGGTACATAATCATAGGCGTACTGGTCGCAGCGGGAATAGGCATAAACCGCACGTACAAGACGCCGGGCGGCCGGTGGTTCATGGACAAGTTGTTCCTGAAGGCCCCGGTGCTGGGTGACCTCATAAGGAAGACCGCCGTGGCGAGGTTCACCAGGACCCTGGGCACCATGCTCACAAGCGGCGTGCCCATACTCGAGGCACTCGAGATAGTCTCAAAGACCGCCGGAAACGTCATCATAGAAGACGCCGTAATGAAGGCGCGCACGAGCCTTTCCCAGGGAAAGACGCTCGCTGAACCGCTCCTCGAGACAAAGGTCTTCCCAGGAATGGTCACCCAGATGATAGCCGTTGGTGAGTCAACTGGCGCGCTTGACACCATGCTCACCAAGATAGCCGATTTTTACGAAGAAGAGGTCGACCAGGCCGTGGAGGCGCTTACCTCGCTCATCGAGCCGATGCTCATGGCCTTTCTCGGCGTGGTCGTCGGCGGGCTCGTCATAGCGCTTTATCTGCCAATATTCCAGATCGCCGGTGCCGCTACAGGCTCATAGGCGCAACTGAATGCAGGATTATCCCAGGGAGACGCTCAGGGCCAGGCTCCTGGCCATGATGATACTAAGGGTGGTGCTCGCCCTCGCCTTCCTGGGCGTGACTGCCTGGTTCCAGGCCAGGGAGTACTCCCTGGCCATGCTGAACTTCATGCCGCTATATGTCATCATAGCGGCTGTCGGGTTTCTCACAATCGCCTATGCCCTGCTTTTGAACAGGGTCAGGAACCTCCAGCTCTTCGCCTACACTCAGCTCACCATAGACGTCGCGCTCGCCACCCTCATCGTCTACATAACAGGCGGCACTGAGAGCTACCTGCACGCGCTCTATCCGCTTACGGTCATCGGCGCTTCGATAATATTGGGTAAGCGCGGCGGCTTCTACGCGGCCTCTGTATCGAGCATAGCTTACGGCATCCTCATAGACATGGATTTCTACAGGATGCTGCCCCTGAAGTACAAGCTCGTAAGCTCTCCATATCCGCCTGCGTGGGAAGACGTCCTCCTGACGGTCTCCACGAACATACTCGCATTCTTCACCGTGGCCTACCTTACGGGTTATCTCGCGGAGAGGACCGCTAAGATGGAAAGGGAGCTCGAGGAGAAGGGCATAGACTACGAGAGGTTAGAAGCGCTCAACAGGCAGATAATCGAGAATATAACGAGCGGCATAATGACGCTCGACGGCCAGATGAGGATAACCTCCTTTAACCGTGAGGCAGAGAACGTCACCGGCTATACGCTCCGCGAAGTCTATTACAGGGAGATAGGCGAGATATTCCCGGGCATGCTTCCGAAGGCGCAGGGCGCGGCCGGGTCAGGAAGCCGACTGGAAAAGAAGTTCAGGAAGAAGACCGGCGAGGAGCTATTTCTGGGCTTCACGGTATCGCAGGGGCAGGGCGGAGACGTGGAGCGCATCATAATATTCCAGGACCTCACGAGGCTAAAGGAGATGGAAGAGGCGCTCCGCCGCGACGAGCGCATGAAGGCGTTGGGCGAGCTCTCGGTCGGCATAGCCCACGAGATAAGGAACCCGCTCGCGTCGATAAGCGGCTCGATACAGCTCCTGAAGGACGATCTCGATGTCTCTGGTGATGACAAGAGGCTCATGGAGATAATCCTCAGGGAGACCGAGAGATTGAACCGCCTGATCACCGATTACCTCCTTTTCGCCAAGCCGGCAAAGGAGCTAAGAGAGCTTGTGGACGTATCGTCCATAATAAGCGAAACGATCGAGGTCTTCAGGAATTGCCCGGAAGCGTCGAAGATAACGATAGAGGAGAGCCTGGAAGGAAGCTTCAGGATGTACGGCGACCCCAGGCAGCTCGGCCAGGTCTTCTGGAACCTCTTTCTTAACGCCGCCCACGCCATGGAAGACGGCGGCAGGCTCAAGATTTCGGCAGAGTACGACCGTCAGGGCAAGAACGTGCTCCGCAGGGACGACGGTGCGGGCTATGTGGAGGTCGTTATCTCGGACACGGGCAAGGGCATATCGCCCGCTGACGTTGGCAGGGTCTTTGACCCGTTCTTTTCGACAAAGGACAAGGGAACGGGACTGGGGCTCTCGATAGTCCACAGGATAATAGAGAGCCACAATGGCGCGATAGAGGTGGCGAGCGCAGAGGGCAGGGGGACCACTTTCAGGATACTCCTGCCAATAGAAGAGCACGCGGCGATGAATTGAATGCCGCTCCTTACCCCTCAGTCTAAAGAGGGTCAGGGCGTCTTCTGAGCGAAGCGATGAATCCCGGTGTTGAAATCCAGAACGAAAGCAGGTTCTTCGGTCGCTTCGCTCCCTCAGAATGAAAGTTAGGCCGCGCACCAAAAAATATCGTTTGCGGGTTCAGGTTTGTAACCTGAACCCGGTGATTCGTAAGTGGTGATTCGAATTTTCGGGTTCAATTTTCAAAATTGAACCGCCGAAAAGTAGGGTGCGCCGTGCGCACAATTGATAATCCCTCTCATCCCCCTTTAGAAAAGGGGGAAGTAATGCGATGAATAAAAAGTACGGGACCGGATGAAAAAGCACAGGCTTATTATAGTAGACGACGAGAAGGACATGAGGGACCTCCTCGAGATCATGCTCAGGAAGGAAGGGCATGACGCCAGGGGCGTGGACTCTGCTCAGCTTGCACTCGATGAAATAAAGGAACATGGGGCCGACCTCGTCATATCAGACGTGAAGATGCCTGGCATGGGAGGGCTTGAGTTCCTCAAGCGCCTTCGCGAGATGGACCCATCGGCCCTCGTCATCATGATAACGGCCTACGCCTCTGTCGAGACTGCCATAGAGGCGATGAAGGCCGGTGCATACGACTATTTCATAAAGCCCTTCAACATAGACGAGGTGAAGCTCACCATCAGGAAGGCGCTGGAACTGAAGAGGCTCGAGCGGGAGAACAGGCTTCTTAAAGACGAGCTCAAGAGCAGGCTCGGTTTTTCGAACCTGGTCGGGACAAGCCCGCGGATGGCAGAGGTCTACTCGCTCATAATGAGCGTCGCGAAGACCAGGACCAACGTCTTCATAACCGGCGAGAGCGGCACCGGAAAAGAGCTTGTCGCGAGGGCCATACACAATGAGAGCGACAGGAAAGAGGGGCCGTTCGTGGCCGTGAACTGCGGGGCCATTCCGGAGAACCTCATAGAAAGCGAGCTCTTCGGCCACGTAAAGGGCGCTTTTACCGGCGCGGTCGCCCCCAGAGAGGGCCTTGCCGAGCAGGCAGACGGAGGCACGCTCTTTCTGGATGAGATAACCGAGCTGCCGCTCCACCTGTAGGTAAAGCTACTGCGCTTTATCCAGGAGAGGAGCTTCAGGAGGGTGGGCGGCGCGAATGACTTGACCGTCGACGTGCGGCTTGTGGCCGCATCGAACAGGGACCTCGAAACAGAGGTCCGCGAGGGCAGGTTCAGGGAAGACCTCTTCTACAGGCTGAACGTTATACGCATCCAGACGCCGCCATTACGGGAGCGCCAGGAGGATATACCACACCACG
>CAZDUP010000132.1:0-7147 GCA_964508625.1 uncultured Thermodesulfobacteriota bacterium | reverse complement strand
GGGGGGGGCCGGACGGGAACCAAAAGTCTTTGAAGGGGGTCTGGGGGAAACTTTCTACAGAAAGTTTCCCCCAGTAGGCCTGTCAGGCGGCTTGTTAAGAATTTGCTTAACTTCCAAGTGGTTTCCTCCGATAGGGACGTAGCGGCGCTGCCGTATCAGGGGCGTGGCTGCCTGTCCTCCCGGGGGAAAGAAAAGCATTAATAATCGAGCAGGTTACATTCTTTTCTCAGGGAGAATCGGCATGTCTGTTAAGGATAGCGTCCTTGAAATAGCGAGGGCTGCGCGGGCTGCTTCGCTCGGCGTGGCGAGGCTTGATACGGGGAAGAAGAACGCGGCGCTCTTGAAGATGGCTGACAAGCTCGTGGCTGCCTCGGCATATCTCAAAGAAGAGAACAGGAAGGATCTGGAGGCGGCAGAGAAGAAGGGCCTTCAGAAGGCCATGATAGAGCGCCTGACCTTGTCTGACAAGGTCATAGATACGATGGCTGCCGGGCTTCGCGAGGTAGCTGCCTTGCCAGATCCTGTGGGCGAGGTCACGAAGATGTGGAAGAGGCCCAACGGCCTCATGGTGGGCAGGATGAGGATACCCATCGGCGTGGTCGGCATCATCTACGAGTCGAGGCCCAACGTTACGGCGGACGCGGCAGGGCTCTGTCTCAAGTCGGGCAATGCGGTCGTGTTGAGGGGCGGCAGCGAGGCGATAAGCTCGAATACGGCAATAGCGAAGATACTGAATGAGGCTTGCGAGGCGAGCGGGGTCCCGGGCAGGCCCATTCAGGTCATCCCCACGACAGACAGGGAAGCCGTGCTCGAGATGCTTAAACTGGAGGAGTACATCGACCTCATCATACCGAGGGGCGGCGAGGGGCTTATAAGGTTCGTCGTCGAGAACTCTAAGATACCGGTCATCAAGCATTACAAGGGCGTCTGCCACGTATTCGTGGACGAGTCGGCGGATATCGAAATGGCTGAGAGGATAGCGTTCAACGCCAAGGTGCAGAGGCCGGGCGTTTGCAACTCGATGGAGACGCTCCTTGTGCACCAGGGCATTGCCGAGAGCTTCCTGCCCGGAATGTACGAAAAGTACAAGTCAGCGGGCGTGGAGCTTCGAGGCTGCGAGAAGACGAGAAAGATATTGAAGGACGTCAAGGCCGCCGTTGAGGAGGACTGGTCAGCCGAGTACCTTGACCTTATACTCGCTGTCAAGGTGGTCGAGGATATGGACGAGGCCATAGACCATATCTCGAAGTACGGCTCCCTGCATACGGAATCGATAGTGACGAAGGACTATGCCAACTCGCAGAGGTTTTTAAGAGAGGTCAATTCGTCCACTGTGCTCGTGAACGCCTCGACGAGGTTTTCTGACGGCTTTCAGCTCGGCCTCGGCGCCGAGATAGGCATATCCACGACAAAGATACATGCCTTTGGGCCAATGGGCCTCGAGGAGCTTACAACGCAGAAGTTCATAATCTATGGAAGCGGCCAGGTAAGGGAATAGCCCTTTGCCGGGAGTGGCAAAATTTGGGTCTTTGGGATAAAATAGACACGGAAAATCGGGCGTTTCTGGCCCGTGGAGGAAAGCCGTGGGAGTAAAGGGCAGATTGAAGGACATGGGCCTTGTGGACATCGTCCAGATATTCAATGCCGAGAGAAAGACTGTCGCCGTTCATCTCGGCTCTGAGATGGGCTACGGACGGGTCTATATAAAGGACGGCCAGATAGTGCATTCAATGTACAGGGAGTTCACCGGGCCTGAGGCCTTCTTCCAGCTCCTTGCATGGAAGGACGGCGAGTTCGAGGTGGAGCCCGATGCCCAGGCCCCTGACCGCACGATAAACGAATCACCGGAAGGGCTGATACTCGAGGGCCTCCGCAGGCTCGACGAGGCGCGGGGCAAGGGCAGGGAAACGAGCGGCAATGTCGGCGACATCGAGTCGATAAGGCTCATGAACAGGCTCATCGAACTGGGCGTATTGGAGAAGATCTGAGGCAGATGGCCGGAGACTATAAAAAGATAGCCATAATAGGCGCGAACAAGGAAGGGTTGAAGCTCCTGCCCGTGCTCATTGGCGATAAGCGGAGCCGCGTCGTCATCATAGCCGACCCTAACCGCAACGCCATGCTCTTTAAATTGAAGGAGCTCGGCTACCGCATACCGCCCAAATACGAGATAGAGGTCACGACAGACCTCGAGCGCATAAAAAAGATTCAGGGCCTTGATATTGTGATAAACGCCCTGCAGGACCAGCACACCGAGAAGTTCCTGGAAGCGCCAGAGTTCAAGGACACGGAAAAGCTCGGGCCGCTCTCCACAAGGCTAATCTGGGGCGTCAGGGCATCAGCGCCGCAGGACGGCAGGTTCGAGGACAAGGTACACGAGCAGACGAACCTCCTTACCGCGTTCCGCGAGATAGTGGACGCTGTGCGCCTTACCATAGACAGGAAAGAGCTCCTCTCCGTCATACTGAAGCTCGCCACCGAATCGACCCGCGCAGAGCGCGGCTCCATCATGCTTCTCACAGAGGAGAAGACTTTGAGGGTGGAGATAGCAAAGGGCATGGACGACGAGGTGGTAAGAAAGATAAGGGTGCCAATAGGCGAGGGCATCTCAGGCAAGGTAGCCGCAACCGGAAAGCCGATGCTCGTGAGCGGAAAGGCGCGCTCAGGCGATTTTTCGCGGCCGATGGACAGGAGCGACGTCAAGAGCGCCATGTGCGTCCCGCTCATCGTGAACGGAGAGTTCATTGGCGTCATCAACGTAAGCTCGTTCGAGTCCACCCATGCCTTTACCGAGGACGACCTGGGGTTCCTGACGAGCCTCGCCGGTCTCGCGGCAGAGGTCATACAGAGGTCGAACGAGTACGAGAGCCTCAGGGTCGATTCCGCGAAGTTCACCTTCTGGAAAGAGGTGGACTCGCTCATGTCATCTCAGCTTCCGATAGAAAAACGCCTGAGCTCGGTCTGCAAGCGGCTCGTCGAGATAGTCTCGGGCCTGACCTGTTTTATCTATGTCTACGACGACGATTCGGGAAGGCTCATGCTCCAGGCATCGAGCATAAGGGACACCAAGGGCCTCGGGCTCCTCACGCTCCGTCCCGGAGAGGGCATAGAGGGCTCGTCCGTTGAGGACATGACAGACACCTTCCTCGTTGACAGGACAGAGCAGGGGCATATAAAGAGGATATATCTCTCTTTACCCATGATAACGAGGGGGCAGCTTGTCGGCACATTGAACGGGCAGCTCATATCGAGCCAGGGGCTCTCGGTCTACCACGAGTCGTTTCTGAAGGACATACGCTCACTCCTCGCCGAGAGCATTTGGAAGCACAAGCAGAGCGAGAGAGAGAAGATGCGCTCGCGGAAGATGTTCGCGGTTGACGAGGCCGGCCTCGAGATGATCTCCATAAGGGACACGAAGAGGCTCGTCACGATAATAGCGACCACTCCGGCCGCGATACTCGGCGCCGAGGGCGCGCTACTTCGCGTAAAGCAGGCCGGCTCAAAGAGGTTCCAGACAGCTGCGACCTTCGGACTCGACGACTCGAAGATAAGGGACTATTTCCTGCCATTCGAGAAGGAGACGGTAATGGAGGTGCTCCGCAAGGGCGAGCCCGTATCGCGCGAATTCTCGGAGGAGGCGAGCCCGTACATAAGGTCGGTCATCTCCAAGCCGCTCCTCGTGAACGAAGAGATAGTCGCCGTTCTGTCGCTGTTCAACAAGACCGGCGATAACTCGCTTTTCCCGTCCGCCTTCTCAAGGCAGGACATGGACATCCTCGCGAGGTTCTCGGTCTACGCCGAGAAGGCGCTTACCAACATACAGCCGCCCGAGACAAAAGAGGTGAGGAGCGAGAGCGCGAACGGTGGGCCGTCGCCGCTTTCCATATTCGAGCAGAAGGTCGAGCAGGAGCTCAACAGGGCCAGGCGCTTTGACAGAGGGCTCGTGCTCGCCACGGTGCGTCTGGTCGGGATAAAGGAGCTCTCCCAGGGCAAGCCTGAATTCGAGTCAGCCCTCATCGGCCACATCAGGAGAAAGACCAGGAGCTTTGACGTCGTGGTAAGATTGAATGAGGAGACCTTCGGTTTTCTCTTCCTCGACACGGACGAGAAGGTGACGAGGCTCCTCCATTCGATAACAGAGGTCATCGCTAACGAGGAGTCCTTCAAAAAAGCCTTTGCCGCCGGGAAGGCCGACATACTCTACGGCTATTCCGTTTTCCCGAGGGACGGGGATTCCTTCACCGAGCTTTTCGCGAAGGCTTCAAACAGGGTGCGTCTCGACGTGAACAGGCCGAGCGAGCCTGAATACAAGGAGTTCGGCAACAAATGGTAACCGTGAGGTTCTTTGCCATGCTAAAGGGCCTGGCAAAGACCGAGGTCAAGGAATATAATATAGGCTCTCCCGTTACTGTGGAGGAGCTCAAGGGGCTCATAAAGCGCGACTTTCCGGCTTTGGCCGGGCTAATCGAGAGCCGCTCGCTCCTCGTATCGGTCAACCAGGAGTTTGCCAGGAACGACACCATGGTCAAGGACGGCGACGAGGTCGGTTTTCTGCCGCCGTTTTCCGGCGGGTAGGTAATTTAGATAGCAGGGTGCGGCTGTGCGCACCAAAATATAATCCCCCTCAGTCCCCCTTTAGAAAAGGGGGATGTTGTCTCTGCTTTATTTCCTCTCCTCATAGGGAGAGGATGTAGGTGAGGGGGCTTAAGTCTTAAAATAAATTACCGGGATTTCATAATGGCTGAACTTGTCCGCATACAAAAAGAGGACTTCTCGATAGACAGAGAGGTCGAAAACGTCATGGCTGCATCAAAGGGCATCGGCGGCGTAGTGGTCTTTCTCGGCGCTGGCCGCGATTTCTCGAAGGGCGAGACGATAACCAGCCTCGATTTCGAGCACTATCCGGGCATGGCCGAGAAGAAGCTCGCGGACATCAGGGAGCGCGCGCTTAAGAACTTCAACATAATCGAGATGGGCATAGTCCACAGGGTCGGCCCCATAGACATCGGCGAGAACATCGTCCTTATCGTTGCCGCTTCTGCCCACAGGAACGACGCCTTCATGGCATGCGAGTGGGCAATAACCGAGCTCAAGAGGACCACGCCCATCTGGAAGAGAGAGACTACGGGCAAGGGCGATGTCTGGGTCTCGGAGACGCCCTGACATGGTCACAGTCGGCATACTCACGATGAGCGACCAGGGCTCGCGCGGCGAGAGGGAGGACCTCTCCGGCAAAGAGATAGAGCGCATGATAAAGGAGCTCCCTGCAGAGGTAAAGGCCTACGAGGTAATACCCGACGAGACGGAGATTATAAAGGCCAAGCTCATGGAGTACGCTGACAAGCTCGGCCTTGACCTCATACTCACGACAGGCGGCACCGGAGTGACGCCCAGGGATGTGACCCCTGAGGCCACAAAGGCGGTGATCGAGAGGGAACTGCCCGGCATGTCTGAGGCAATGAGGGCAGAGAGCCTCAAAAAGACACCTAACGCAATGATATCCCGAGCCGTCTGCGGCATAAGGAAGTGCTCGCTCATAATAAACCTGCCCGGCAGCCCCAAGGCAGTAAGAGAAAACCTCGCCGTAGTGATGCCTGCCCTCAACCACACCATCGAGAAGATAAAGGGCAGCCCTTCGGAGTGCGGGACGCCATAAGTAAAAAAGCCGGCATTCCATTACGGGCCGCGCATTACTGCGCGGCTTTTTCTTTCTAATCCTGCTCTAATACTCCCTCTGCTATTCTGGACTCGTACGATGAACGGAATTCAAGCAGAGGAGGATACTGATATGAAGACAATGACCTGGAGAAACGAAGTGCTTGAAGTGATCGCAAATCTCAGTGTGGTAATGACGCTGGTAGCGGCTTTGGCGATATTCTAAGGAAGCTCTGATTCCTTGTCTCTCCACAAAAACCTGGGGCATAAGGCGTAGGCGAGCATAGGGTTGGGGGAGGGACGAGCGAGCCGGGGCAGCAGGAGCAATGCCCATGTGGCATTGCGACATAAGGGGCGAGCGAGGAGGATGGGGGCAGAAAGCGAGCCAGACTTATGCCCTTACCCGCGGCAGCGCGGAAAAAGGACCTTATTAATCAACTCAATCAAAGATATTCTTCACCACAAACCATATATTCTCTTTCCGCTCACGGAGTCGCCTCAAAGTGTACGGCAGCCAGTCTTTGCCGTACGGCACATAGACCCTCATCGTGTAGCCCTCTTCAGCAAGCGTCTTCTGCAAAGTCCTCTTAATCCCTAAAAGCATCTCGAAATCGAAGCTATTTTTTGAAATACCCTTTTCAGCCGCAAATCTCTTGGCCTCGCTGATCAGCCGCTCATCATGAGTAGCGATGGCCGGGTGTGTGCCTGATTGCAGGAGCATCTTCATTATCTCTTCAAAGTTCCGGTCAACTTCCAATTTGTCCTGAAATGCAATCTCAGACGGCTCTTTGTAAGCGCCTTTTACAAGGCGGATACTGCCGCCTGCTTTTGAGATCGCAAATGCGTCAGCCATGCTTCTTTTAAGCGCGCTCTGGATGGCTATGCCGGTATTCTCGTACTTTCCTCTGAGCTCGAGAAAGATATCTATCGTCGCCTGCGTATAGGCAGAGCCTTCCATGTCGATGCGCACGAAGTTGTTCATCTCACGCGCCCTCTTTATTATCTTTTCGGCATTGTCTTTTGCGAGCTGCCTCGATATGTCGAGGCCCATGTGGGTGAGCTTGAGGGAGACCTGTGAATCAGCGCCTGATTGCCTGATTTCGTCGATAAGCGAGAGGTATTCCAAGACTGAAGCTGCTGCCTGTTCTTCTGTCTTGACGTTCTCGCCAAGGTTGTCTATCGTGGCCTTGATGTTGAGCCTGTTGAGGTGGAGTGCTGCCCTGATGGCGTCCTGCCCCTCTGAGCCTGCTATGTACCTCTTCGCGATGAAGAGAAGGAGGCCCTTCATCCAAGCCCCTTCATGAAATCAAAGACGAGCTCTTTGAGGCCCGGTGTCTCCATCTCTGCTATCTCGTAGGTGACTCGCGAGCATGGCGTATCTATCTTCAATATTGCCGAGAGGTCTATGGGCGTAGCGACAAGCACGATATCAGCCGGGGTCCGCCGTATGGTCTCCTCCAACTCCTTTTTCTGTTCAGCTGAATACCCCATA
>CAZDUP010000131.1:0-7168 GCA_964508625.1 uncultured Thermodesulfobacteriota bacterium | reverse complement strand
CCTCTCAGGAGGAGAGGGTCAGAGGATAAGGCTCGCCACCCAGATAGGCAGCTCCCTTGTCGGGGTGCTATATATCCTCGACGAGCCTTCTATCGGACTTCACCAGAGGGACAACCAAAAGCTCCTGGCCGCGTTGAAGAGGCTCCGCGACATGGGCAACTCGGTGCTTGTCGTGGAGCACGACGAGGAGACCATGGAAGAGGCGGACCACATCATAGACATGGGCCCTGGCGCAGGGCTCTGGGGCGGCCAGGTGGTCGCCCAGGGCACGTTCGAGGAGATAACGAAGAGCGCCGATTCCCTTACCGGAAAGTACCTCTCCGGCGAACTGGAGATACCCGTGCCTTCAGAGAGAAAGAAGCCGGGGGGCCGCGCCATCGTATTGAAGGGCGCGGCCGCGAATAATTTAAAGCAGGTCAGCGCGAGCTTTCCGCTCGGCATCATGACCTGCGTGACAGGGGTCTCCGGCTCGGGCAAGAGCACGCTCGTGGTCGATACCCTCTATCAGAACCTCGCGAGGAGGCTCTACGACTCGAAGGACAGGGCAGGCGAGGTGTCCTCTATTACGGGGCTCGAGCACATAGACAAGGTCATAGACATAGACCAGTCGCCCATAGGCAGGACGCCGCGGTCGAACCCGGCGACATACACCGGGCTCTTCACGCCCATACGGGACCTCTTCAGCCAGCTCCCCGAGGCAAAGGTCAGGGGCTACAGCCCCGGCCGGTTTTCCTTCAACGTAAAGGGCGGCAGGTGCGAATCATGCAAGGGCGACGGCCTCATAAAGGTAGAGATGCACTTCCTGCCCGACGTATACGTCATGTGCGACGCGTGCGGCGGCCACAGGTACAACCGCGACACGCTCGAGATACGGTACAAGGGCAAGAACATCTCCGAGTGCCTCGACCTCTCGGTCACTGAGGCGCTCTCGTTCTTCGAGAACATCCCTGTGGTGAAAGAGAAGCTCAGGACGCTGCATGACGTGGGCCTCGGGTACATAAAGCTGGGACAACCCTCGACAACGCTCTCTGGCGGCGAGGCGCAGAGGATAAAGCTCTCGAGGGAGCTATCAAAGAGGGCAACCGGCAGGACCCTTTACATACTCGACGAGCCGACCACAGGCCTTCATTTCGCGGACATAAAGAAGCTCCTCCATGTGCTTCAGAGCCTCAGGGACGCGGGGAATACGATTGTCATAATCGAGCACAACTTAGATGTCATAAAATGCGCGGACTACATAATAGACCTCGGGCCTGAAGGCGGGGACAACGGCGGTGAGATAATAGCCGAGGGCACGCCAGAGGAGGTGGCGGCAGTAAAGGGCTCGCACACCGGAGAGTTCCTTAAGAAGATCTTTGAACGGAGGAAGAGATAGGGCGGTCTGTCAAGAACGGCTCAGGATGCCTTCGAGCCCTTGAGCAGGCCCCTGTTGCATGCTGAAAAATTGAAGAGCCGTTTAAAGCCTTTCTTTGTGGATATTTCGAAGTCCTCGGCCAGATACGCAAGCAGCTCAAAGTCCTTTACCCCGTGAAGCTCCCCGGTTATCCATTGCACCTTGCGAAGGACGTCCCTGTCGAATGACGTCATTATGGGATACTCTGCGCCTTCGGTGTCGATCTTGATGAGGTCGACGGCCTCTATACCCAGCTCTTTCATAACCGTCGAGGGTTTCTTCACGGACACCTCGAACCTGTTGCTCTTGTCCACTCCTATGTCGCATGATGAGAACCCGCCCATGTTTGTCGGGCAATCAGAACTGCTGAATTCGATCCTGCCGTCCTCGGAACCCAGCGCAGTGCAGAAGGCCTTGATGTTCGCGTACTGGCCTGTATTCGCTTTCAGGATGGAAAAGTTCTCCGGGACAGGCTCGAAGGTGTATATCGTAGCTTCCGGGTAGAGGTTAGCGAAATAGATGGAGGAGGCGCCGATGTTCCCGCCGATATCAAAGATCACGCGCGGGTTTATGTCCGCGCCTATCCAGTATTCGCTTCGCCTCAAGGGATACAGGAGTATTTTGTATATTAGCCTCGCGTCGCTGGTGCCGGGCCGGTAGTAGATGTCCTTGCCCTTCCACTTGAAGGCCGCGAGCTCGCCATCAGGCTTTTTCTGTAATACGCAGTTCCTCGCAAAGCTCAGCGACCTTGAACGAAACAGTATCTTTAAAGCCGTCGTATTCAGCATCTTTATTCCTGCAGAATCCTCCTAACGCACAATTCCATTTATTCCCTGCCGTTTGTACCATACAACAGGCCATTGGCGATTTCAAGGTCATTGTAGAGCTTGGGGCGGCAACAGCCCGGCATCACAGGAGTTGAATGTTCCGCATTTAAAGTTCATCATATGTTGCCCCTGACTTTGCGAGGTAAGGTATAATCTAATCTGTGCGGGCAATAGGAGATGGAACGAGGTCCGGGTGAAAACGAGGGAATACGACTTCATCATGATAGGCGGGGGCGTGGCCGGGCTAGTTGCTGCAAGCGCAAGCGCGCAGCTCGGCGCGAGGACGGCCATTGTCGAGAAGGTCTCGCTCGGAGGCGACTGCCTCCGTACGGGCTGCGTGCCCACAAAGCGGCTCGTGAGGTCGGCAAAAATAGCCCGTCTCGTAAAGAGGGCAGGGGAGTTCGGCATCGACGTCAGCTCCTTCAAGACGGATTTCCCGAAAATAATGAAGCTCGTGAGAGGGACGCAGCAGGCAATTGCCGAGCATGACGACCCGGAGCGATTCAGGAAGATGGGCGCTGACGTGATATTCGGCAGAGGTTCCTTTCTCGACCCGCACACCTTCGGGATAAACGGAGAGAGGCTCAAGGCACGGCGCTTTCTGGTCTCGACAGGCTCGAGCCCGGTTGTGCCGCCCATACCCGGACTCAGGGAGGCCGGTGCGCTCACGAACGAGGGCGCGCTTGAATTGAATGAGCTTCCGCGCTCTGTCGTGATACTCGGCGGCGGACCCATAGGCATAGAGTTCGCGCAGATCTTCTCGCGGCTCGGCTCAGAGGTGACCGTAATAGAAAGGCAGGGGCAGATACTGCCGAGGGAAGACGGCGAAATAGCGGAGGGCCTCAGGGATATACTCATAGGGGAAGGTATCAGAATAGAGTTTCACGCCGAGGTAAAAAAAGTCGTGCGGGAGGGCAATGCAAAGGTCGTATACGCCGTCTCAGCAGAGGGAGAGCGGGCCTTCAGGGCCGATGAGATCATGGCCGCAACAGGCAGGTCGCCAAATGTCGAGGGGCTCGGACTCGATGAGGCAGGCGTAGAGTACGATTTAAGGCGCGGCATAAGGACAGACGCCCTTCTGAGGAGCACCCAACCGCATATCTATGCGGCCGGAGACGTGGCCGGGCCTTTTCTCTTCACCCATGTGGCCGAGTACCAGGCAGGCATTGCCCTCGGAAACATGATATTTCCTTTTATGAGGAGAAAGGCCGACTATAGCGTTGTCCCGTGGGCGACCTTTACCGACCCTGAGCTTGCGCGGGTGGGCCTTACCGAGAAGGAGGCGAGGGAAAGGCATGGCAGAGGCATCTCGGTCTACAGGCACCAGTTCCGGGCAGTTGACAGGGCCGTGATCGACGGCGAGGCAGCTGGCATCGTAAAGGTCATCTGCGACGGCAAGAGGCAAATATTGGGCGCGCACATACTGGGCCCGAACGCCGGGGAGCTCATACACGAGTACGTCCTCGCGATGCAGCACGGCATACCGATAACAGGCCTCTCGCGCTCCATCCACGTCTATCCTACCCTTTCTATGGGAATAAAACGCTCGGCTGACGAGTATTACAGGGAGAGGCTCTTCAGGGGCTGGCTGCCGAAGGCCGCGAAAAGACTGATAAGGAGAGGGGAATAGCCTGATGAGGCGAGCGGCGCTGAAGTTTACCCTGCTGGTAGCCTTTATCGCAGCAGCCTTCCTTGCTGCAAGGGAGCTCGGCCTGGGCCAGCTTGTAAATCCCGGCGAGATTACGGCCGCTGTAGATTCATTCGGGGCCTGGGCGCCAGCCATATACGTCCTCATATATGCAATATCTGCCTGCCTCATGTTCCCCGGACTGCCCGTGACAATAGCCGGCGGCATACTCTTCGGCCCGCTCTGGGGGGTCCTCTATGTGGCGCTTGGCGCAACACTCGGCGCGAGCCTCGCATTCCTCATAGCCCGCTACATGGGCAGGGAACTGGTGGAATCCATGCTGCACAGCGGGCGAGTAAAGGAGCTCTATAACAGGACAGAGCAGCAGGGCTGGAAGATAGTCGCTTTCGCGAGGCTTGTCCCCCTGTTCCCATATAATTTCCTCAATTACGCCTTCGGCCTTACAAGGATAAGGTTCGCCCACTACGTAGTTGCCTCTTTCATATTCATGCTCCCCGGCATCGTGGCCTACGTCGTCTTCTCGAGCTCGATACTCAGCCTCCTGGAGGGCTCCCTCTCCCCTTCCTTTTTCATAGGCATTGCCTTGATCATAGCCGTAAGCATCATTCCGCTTATCATAAAAAGAATAAAACACAATATGTAGCAGCGCGGAAACCCAGGGAAAAGGCGGGAAAATGCCCGTTTTGGACGGCCCTGCCCAGGCTTTCCCCCCACTCAAACTTGTTGAATTAACGGCCTGTCTGGAGTACAATTCACCGCGAGTGACTTCCGGCGTCTTTTGCCGGAAGAGGGGGCGAAAATACGAGGCAGGGTGGTAGACAGAAACCCTGCCTTTTTTTCGACATCCAGGACCGGGCAATGGCCGAACCCAAGCGCAGCATATTTGTTGTCGACGATGAAGAGCCTATCCGGAAGGTCCTTTCCACCCACCTCGGCAAGGAAGGCTTTGACGTCATCCTTTCTCCGGGCCGCATGCCCGTCTTCGACCAATTGAAATCGAGCTCCTTTGACCTCGTAATCTGCGACATCACGATGCCCGAGGTCGATGGCGTAAAGGTCCTCGAATTCATCCGCCAGAACTATCCAGTCGTGCCCGTGATCATGCTCACGGGGCTTACCGACATATCCATCGCAGTAGACGTCATGAAGAAGGGCGCATTCGATTACGTCATGAAGCCCGTGCGCAAGGACGACCTCATGAACGTGATAAGGAAGGCCCTCGTGCACAGGGACCTCCTCGTCAGGAACATGGAGCTAGAGAGGGAGAACAGGGAATATCAGCTCTTCCTAGAGGAGAGGGTCAGGGAGCGCACGAGGGAATTAAACTCAAAGGCCATGGAGCTGCAGAGCGCATACGGCATGCTCAAGTCCATGAACATACAGTTTGTCAACGTCTTGGCCGAGACCATAGAGGCAAAGGACCGCCACACGAGGGGCCACTGCAACCGCATGAGGATACTGTGCGTGGAGCTCGGCTCTTTGGCAGGGCTGCCGCCGGAGAGGCTGGAAACGCTCGAGTACGCTTCGCTACTTCACGACTTCGGCAAGATAGGCGTGAGCGAGAGCATACTCAACAAGGAAGGCCCGCTCACGGAAACGGAATGCGCCCATATCAAGGAGCACGCCGAAATAGGGGAGAAGATACTCCAGGGCATACCGCTCATGGATGCGGTCTCGCGGATCATAGGCGCGCACCACGAGAACTACAACGGCACGGGCTATCCGCGCAGATTGAAGGGCGAGGAGATACCGCTCGAATCGAGGATAATCGCCGTTGCGGACATCTTTGACGCCATGCGGAGCGACCGCCCATACAGGAAGGGCCTGCCGCTCGATAAGGTGCTCGAAGAGATGAACAGGGTGGCGGGCACGCAGCTCGACCCTGCCCTCGTGGAGCTGTTCATGGATAAGATGGTATACGAGCTCGAGGAGGGCCGCTCTCCGGCCAGCCGGCAGGCCTGAAGCAGAGGTAGTACCCAAGGATGATCCCCATAAGGTCGGCCCTCAACTATCTCGCCATCGCGATAATGGTCTTCATGACGGCCATTACCGCCGTATTCGTCTATGTAAGTTTCGACATCAAGGACAAGATGATACTGCGGACTGTCCAGCAGACCGAGTTCGCCTCCGATCTCCTGGCGCGCGCCTCCAGCGACCTCATGAGCGGCGGGCACAGCACGGAGAACTACAGGGCTGTCCTCGATTACGGCGAGATGATAGGCATTGAGGGCGTCGGCATACTGAAGCCCACCGGAGAGCCGGCCACTTTCGGCCTCAGGGCGCCTGACATGAGCGGGGCTTCCGGGCTCAAGCCGCCTGACAGGGATGCATTCGGCAAGGCGGCCTCCGCAGGATACCCGAGCGGGTACTTCGACGGCCACAGGGAGATATACACGAGGTTCGTCCCCCTTAGGAACGAGGGCGCGTGCCTCAAGTGCCATTCGGGCGAGGGCGGCTCGCTGGGCTTTCTGATGCTGAGGCTCTCGACCTCGGGCGACCTCGAGCTGTTGGGCTTCATGCAGAAGCTCATATGGGTGCTCGGCGGCATAGTGCTGCTGCCGGCCTGCGGCTTGATGGTCGCGGGCGCGATCATAAAAGAGAAGAACAGGATATTCGGCCAGCTCAAGAGCAGCAAGGACGAGCTGCAGAGGACCTACGACGAGCTGGATAAGACGAAGTACTACCTCCAGATGATACTCGACAACTCGAGGGTGCTCATCGTGACGACGGACATGGAGGGCAGGATAGTCGAGTACAACAGGGAGGCCGAGGCTCTCTTAGAGTACTCAAAGGAAGAGGTCGTGGGCAGGGACGTGCTCATGCTCTACGACAACCCGAGGCAGCGCACGGACGTGATGAACGGCGCCGTGGTCACCGAAGGCCATCTCTGGGAGGCCAGGAACAGGGAAGTAAGGCTCAAGTCAAAGTCAGGCAGGGTCATCCACGTGAGCCTCACTCTTTCGACATTGAACGACAGGGGCAGGATAGTCGGCACGGTCGGAGTTGGCAAGGACATCTCCGAGCAGAAGATGCTCCAGTTCAAGCTCATGCAGTCCGAAAAACTCGCTGGCATAGGTACCCTCGCGACAGGCATAGCCCACGAGATAAACAACCCGCTCGCGGGCATACTCGGCATGGCCGAGGCAATAAGAGAAGAGAGCGACATGGCTCTCATAAGAGAGCACACAGAGGACATCATACAGTATTCGGAGAACGCGCGCAGGATAGTAAGGGAGCTGTCCGACTATTCGAGGACGGCGCAGAACACCGTCGAGTCCCGCGTGGATCTCTCGAAGGTCA
>CAZDUP010000130.1:0-7180 GCA_964508625.1 uncultured Thermodesulfobacteriota bacterium | reverse complement strand
CGGATTATCTGGAGGAAGAGCATGGGGTCAACCCTTCTTTGCGGCCGCTCTTTTCCGGCGTCTGCTGCGCTTTCCAAAGAATTGGGGCTGACAGGACTCAGATTCATTCAAAAAGCTGGCGCCGCGGCGTATCGGGCCGTTTACTGAGCGGCCCCGGGCAGGCCGTCCGAGCTTGGTCCAGTAGTCAAGGCTGCCCGACCCCCGGCTTCTCGAAAATACTGAATCAAAATATTCTTTCATGCGGGCAAGAGCACCTTTCCGTCCCGAATGGTGATTATCCTCTGCGCATGGGCGGCTATATCGTTCTCATGCGTGACCATTACGATGGTAGTGCGGCGGTCGTGAAGCTCCTTGAACATCTCCATTATCTCGACGCCTGTGCGCGTATCCAGGTTGCCGGTGGGCTCGTCTGCCAGTATGAGCGGCGGCTTAAGAACAATTGCGCGCGCTATCGCGACCCTCTGCCTCTCGCCTCCGGATAGCTCGTTGGGCTTGTGATTGACCCTCTTTTCGAGGCCGACCTCCTTGAGTGCCTCCAGGGCGACTGGCCTGGCATCGAGCACGCCCGCGTAGAAGAGCGGCAGCTCTACATTCTCAAGGGCCGTATGCCTTGCAAGGAGATTGAAGCTCTGGAATACGAAGCCGATGTTTCTGTTCCTCACTGCGGCAAGGCCGTTGTCGTCCATCTCCTCGACCCGAGTGCCGTTGAGCACATAGGTGCCGCCTGTGGGCCTGTCGAGGCAGCCGATGATGTTCATGAGGGATGACTTGCCGCTGCCCGAAGGTCCCATTATCGCGACGAACTCGCCGCCTTTTATTTCAAGGTCTATGGAGGAGAGCGCATCGACCAGCTCGTGGCCGATCCGGTATTTTTTTGTAATGGCGCGAAGCTCTATCATAGCTTTAAAAGAAGAGCCTTCTTTTCCTGGCGTCGTTGTTCTTCTTTGGTGCTACCGAAGACGTAACGACCTCTACTCCCTCAGTGACACCTGAGGTGACCTCGGTCCTCTCGCCGTCAGTGTCCCCGAACGAGGCCTCCATGAATTCCGGCACGCCTGCCTTCATGACATAGACCCCGGTCTTTCGGTCCTCTCTTGTCTTTACAGCGTCCCTCGGCACCAGGAGCACGTTCTCCTTCACCCTTGTCGTGATGTTCACGTCAGCGGTCATGCCCGGCTTTAAAAGAGCCTTTTCCTTGTCAGTCACCCTTACGACAACGTCGAATATCGTGACTGTCATCTCTGTCCTGCCCTTTGGAGCAACGCGCTCGACCTTGGCGGCGAACTCGCGGCCCGGCAGCGAGTCTGCCTTTACAATGGCGGCCTGCTCAGGGGCTATCCGGGATATATCCACCTCGTCAACGTGCGCGGTCACGAAGATATTGTCGAGGTTTGCCATGCTGAATATCTGTGTGCCTTCAGAGGCAGACGAGAGAGTTGATGATATTACCTGGCCCCTGTCCACGAATTTTTTTAGTATGGTCCCGGTGAACGGGGCGGTTATCCTCGTGTCGGCAAGCCTCTCGTTGGCCTCCTTGAGGGCCTCTTTTGACTGCATGAGCTCGGCCTGGGATAGCTTGACGTCCGTTCCGGCCTTCTCGAAGCCTATCTCCGCGTCTTCGAGCTCCTGCTTTGATATTATGCCGTCCTCGAAGAGCTTTTTCTGGCGGCCCAGCTTTACCTCCGCGTCCTTGCGGGCTATCCTGGCCTTCTCAAGGCGCGCCTCTGTCATGAGGAGCGTTGCCTCGGACTGCTTTGCCCTTGCCTCCTCGGTCTCCGGGTCGAGCCTGACGATGACCTCGCCCTTTTCGACCACGTCGCCCTCGTTGAAGGGAAAGTCGATTATCTCGCCGCCAGCCTTGCTTTTGACGATTACCTCTACGTCGGGGTTTATGATGCCGTTTGCCATGACCTCGAGCCTCAGTGAGCCCTTTGAGGCCTTTGCCGTTGTCATGGGCTCTGCCTCGGGTGTTTCCTTGCCCGTGAAAGCGTAAACTGCTATCCCCGCGGCTACCGCGGCGGCTATTATGATCGCGATTATCTTCTTTTTCATCTTGCCCCTGATACGTCCTTCAAGTTTATGCCCAGCTCATCGAGGAGCGTGCCCTTTTCCCTGTAGAACCTCAAGAGAGCGGTGTTGTAGCCCGAGACGGCATCCAGCCTCTTTAGCCTTGAGAGCAGGAGGTCATCCTGAATCCTCAGGACGTTAAAAGTGGTGGAGCGTCCTGCATCGAGCTTCTTCTCCTCTGCCGCGAGGGTCTCGAGCGCGAGGCGGACCGCGTCTTCTGCGGCTTCGAGGCGTTTTGCCCCTGTTGCGACCTCTTTCATGCTCTCGTCGAGCCTCAAGACTATCTCCTGCTCGAGGCGCTTCAGGCGTATCCTCGCCTGCAATGATTCGAGCCTCGCTGCCTCGAGCTCTGCCCTTGCCGTCCTGTTGCCGAGCGGATACCTGAATGAGAGGCCGAGCCTCCATTCAGGGTTGTCGTCAATCGAGCGGAACGAGTTTGAAAACGAATCGCCAAGCCCGTTGTACCCGTAGACCGCTTCCAGGTCGAGCTCAGGAAAGGTCTGATTACCCCTGTAGTTTACCGCTATGCTGCTCCTTTCGATAGCGGCCTTCAACTCCATGTACTCCGGCCTAATTTCAATCGCGTGCGCGATAGAGTCTGCAAGGCTCTGGCCTATGGGCATCAGCGTGCTGTCGCCCACAGGAAGGAGCTCAGTGTCCTTTATGACGTATGGGTCAGCGGCTATGAGCTCCTTCAATGCCCTCTGTGCTGCCTGAAGGTTTCTTTCAGCCAGGAGCACGTCCTCTTTTCTCGATGCGGCCGCAGCCTCTGCCTGCACGAGGTCGAGTCTTGAGATCACGCCTGCCTCGAGCTTTTTCCTGTTCGCGTCAAGGAGCACCTCGGCGAGCTTCAATGATTCGAGCCTCACGTCGAGCGCGCCCCTTGCCGCCGCGAGGTTCCACCACGCCTCCCCGTATGCAGATACGGCATCGAGGAGTACGCGCCTGAGTTGCTGGATCGATATCTCCCGGTCCTTCTGAGCGAGCCTTATCTCAAGGAGGTTCGCGTCCCCGTAATCGCGAAGGAGCGGCTGGCGGATGGATACGCCGGTGAAGGAGCCGTACTCGTACTCAAAGCCGCTGAAGTTATCGGCGGTCCAGTTGCTGTTGACCTGGAGCGTATATTCGGTGCCAAGAGAGGTCCTGCCGGTGAGCCCTGCATCGAGCTCGTATGCCTCGGCCTCGACCGAGCGCAGTCCTCCGGCAGCCACGCTCGAACGGGAGCTCAAGGGGGTGGAGGTATCCTGCCTCGCGAAGGAGCCGAAGAGCTCCGGGTCGAAAAAGCCCTGCGCGCTCCGCACCCTTGCGCCGGCTATCTCCGGAGCGAGCCTCTGCACGCCGAGCTCTAGGTTGTTCTCAAGGAGCATGGAGAGGCCCTGCCTGAACGGAAGCGACATCGTATCAGCGGCGGCCTCTGCGGCCAGGAGCATGAGTGGCAGTATAAGGGCGAATGTCCTGCGGATAGTCATCGGAAATAGAACGGATGAGAGGCCTGAAATGTTCCGGAAACCGGGATGATAGCGCGGGTTTCGCGTCAAGTTCCCTTCTTTTCTTTCCTGTCAGCCTGCCTTGCAGGCTCTCTGAGGAGCACCTTGCGGGGCCGTATCCCTACAGAGTGGTCCTTTGGCTCTGCTATTTTCATGAGGAGATTCAATCTCCCCTGCTTCTCAAGCCTCTTATATATGCGCACCCATGCGCACTCGCATTCGATGTTGACCTCGCACATGCCGTCCGCGACTCCGCCGCATGGGCCGTTCAGGAGCCCCTTGGGGCATTCGGTGTGCGGGCATATGCCGCCCGTGGCTGCGAGAACGCATTCGCCGCAAAGGGAGCAGCCTTCAAAGAACCTGCCCACGCGCTCGACAGTGGCGAGGAAATGCGAGTCAAGGGCAGGCAATACCGGCTGGCTCTCGTCCGCTACGTCAGCTATCGTCCTTACGCCCGCGCCGCAGGCAAGGACCAGGACAGCCTCGGCAGCCTTCAAATTCTCATCCTCCCTGTAGGCCTTGAGCACGAGCTGCCTGTAGCATGTCTCGGCCGGGAGGTTTGCGCCCAGCACCTTTATGCCAGCCTCTTGAAGCAGGCCGGTCATTTCCTTCAATTCCTTTTCGCCGCCTGTGGAGCACTGCTCTGCGCAGGAGTCGCATCCGAAAAGATATACGGTCTTTTTGCCGTCAAGAGAGGCGAGTATCTCCCCGATATCCTTCTTCTTTGTGATTATCATTTAGAGGGGCCTTTAACAGCTTTAGACGCGTTTTGCAGCTTCCACGGTATTCTTGAGGAGCATCGCTATTGTCATTGGCCCAACGCCGCCGGGCACTGGCGTTATGAAACCGGCCCGCTCTGAAGCGCCCTCGAAATCGACGTCGCCCACGAGCCTGCCCTCAGGCGTGCGGTTTATGCCAACGTCGATGACAACGGCCCCTTCCTTTATCCAGTCCCCTTTTACAAACTCGGCCCTGCCGACCGCAGCCACGACAACGTCGGCCTTGCGGACCCTTTCAGAGAGGTCTTTTGTCTTTGAATGGCAGATGGTCACAGTGGCGTTCCGGCGTAAGAGCATCATTGCCATGGGCTTGCCGACGATATTGCTCCTGCCAACGACCACTGCCTCCTTGCCGGAGAGGTCGATGCCAGTGGAATCTATGAGCCTCATGACGCCAAAAGGCGTGCAGGGCTGCAGGAGCGGGTTTCCTATCATGAGCCGCCCCATGTTATAGGGGTGAAAGCCGTCCACGTCCTTTGAGGGAGATATCTCTTCCAATATCACCTCTTCGTCTATCTGCTTTGGAAGCGGGAGCTGGACGAGTATGCCGTGGACATCCTTGGAGGCGTTCAGGTCCCTTATAAGGCCCAGAAGCTCTGCCTGGGTAGTGGTATCAGGGAGCTTGTGCTGAGTAGACCTTATGCCGACCTCTTCGCAGGCCTTGACCTTGTTCCTGACATAGACTAAAGAGGCCGGGTTCTCGCCTACGAGCACCACCGTAAGTCCGGGCGTAACGCCAGCGCGCGCTTTCAGTTCCTCTATCTCTCTTTTGAGCTCAGACCTTACCTGGGCGGCGATCTCCTTGCCGCTGATGATTTTCGCAGTCTTCACGTTTTCCATAGGTTTTTTGAAGTGTTTTCAGGAAAGTATACTGTAACGCAGGGTATATTGCAAAGAATATTTGGTAATCAGGGGCGCTCGCCGCGGGCAGACAGGGGGCTTTTAAGGGAAGGAAGAACTCCTTGACACAATAGCACGGCGATGATTTATTAAGAGGTATGAAAACTTCCGAAATAACTTATTTTTTTCATTGGAAGGAATAAGGGAAAGGCGGGATAATGGGCTTTTGGGAACACGTAAACACTGAGCTCAAGAAGGCTGTTGAGGAGTCCTGGACAGTCGTAAAGGAGAGCGCCCGCATAGGGAAGCTCCGGCTCAATATACATAACCTCCACAGGGAGGCGGAGAAGCACTTCAAGGAAATAGGCGGCATCGTATATGAATCAGCCAAGCTGCCCTGGGAAAACCCTTTGCAAAAGCCCGAGGTCACCAGGCATATCGAGGAGATCAAGAAGATAGAGGCCCAGACCGAGGCCCTTGAGGAAGAAATAAAGAAGCTGAAGAGTAAGGAAGCGCAGCCTAAATAGTCCCCCTCAAACGCTCTTCCAAATTACCAGATGGAAAACATACCCCTCCTTAGAGATATAGTCGTCCTTATGGCGGTGTCCGTGCCGCTTTCTATGCTGCTCTCGCGCTTCGGCCTGCCGACCGTTGTCGGCTTTCTTCTGACAGGCGTGCTCATTGGCCCGTACGGCTTCCGCCTGGTCACGGACGTGCACACGGTCGAGACTCTTGCGCAGATAGGCGTGGTGCTCCTCCTTTTCACCATCGGCCTCGAGTTCTCGATCTCCAAGCTCCTCAACATCAGGCGCGAAGGCATAGTTGGCGGAGGGTTCCAGGTCGGGCTCACGGTCCTCATCGTCCTTGGCATCGCTCTCCTTTTCGGGCAGAGCCTGCCGGTCGCTCTGCTCCTGGGCTTTATCATCTCCCTTTCTTCGACTGCCATTGTATTGAAGCTCCTCTCGGACAAGGGGGAGGTCAGCTCGCCGCAGGGCAACTTCGCGGTAGGGGTGCTCATATTCCAGGACCTGGCGGTCGTGCTCATGGTCATGGTCCTACAGTCAATAGGGCTCAACAACGGGGCAACGGCCTTTGACATAGGAAAGAAGCTCGGTCTTTCGTTCCTGGCCTTCGGCGTAATCGTGGCCGGGGTCGTCTGGCTCATGCCACGGCTCTTTGACCAGGTCGTGAAGCTCAGGAACCGCGAGGTCTTCATACTAACGATTGTACTCGTATGCCTGGGCACGGCCTGGTTTACGTCGCTCTTTGGCCTCTCTCTAGCCCTCGGCGCGTTCATCGCGGGTCTTGCCATATCCGAGTCCGAGTACTCGAACCAGATTGTCGCGGAGGTAATACCGTTCAGGGACACCTTCTCGAGCCTCTTTTTCATCTCAATAGGCATGCTGCTTGACTTGAGCCACTTCATGGGCCAGATACACTGGGTCGTGCTCCTTGTAATCGCCATCGTATCCGTAAAGGCGCTCATCGTGGCCGGAGTAGGGCAGATTCTGAAGTACCCCTTCAGGCTCTCCGTGATAGTGGGCCTGAACCTTGCGCAGATTGGAGAGTTTTCGTTCATCCTCATGAACATGGGGCAGGACTACAACATGCTGAACGAGGAGCTCTATCAGGCGCTCCTCGCGGCCTCGATTATAAGCATGGCGCTCACGCCCTTCATCTACCAGAGGTCTGCAAAGTTCGCCCTGGGCGCAGGCAGGCTCATGGGCATGACCGGCGCAAAGGAGAGGCACAAGAAGACGCACCTTTCAAACCACGTGATCATAATCGGCTACGGCCTCAACGGACGGAACCTTGCGCGCGTGCTGAAAGAGACCGGCATACATCACGCAGTAATGGAAATGAACATGGAGAGGGTGAAGGCCGCGAAGGCAGAGGGGCACATTGCCTATTTTGGAGATGCGAGCCACCCGGAGGTATTCAGGAGGCTCGGGGTCGAGAAGGCGAAGATGGTCGTCACCGCCATATCAGACCCAATAAGCACCAGGA
>CAZDUP010000129.1:3147-7188 GCA_964508625.1 uncultured Thermodesulfobacteriota bacterium | reverse complement strand
ACATCCCGTACATCGTCTTTGACGAGTATTATTCCTCCAGTCTCCTTTGCCACATCAGACCCGCTGCCTATGGCTATGCCGATATCGGCCTGGGCCAGCGCGGGCGCGTCGTTTATGCCATCGCCCACCATGGCAACGGCCTTCCCCTCTGACTGAAGCCCCTTTATAACTCCGGCCTTCTCTCCGGGAAGTACATTGGCGATGACTTTATCTATCCCTGCCTGGCCAGCCACTGCCTTCGCCGTCCTCTCGTTGTCTCCTGTGAGCATTATGACCTCGACGCCCTCTTTCTTCAGGGCGGTTACTGCCGCAATCGAACTCTCCTTAATTGTGTCCGCGACAGCAACAATGCCGATGACCTTTCCGTTCCTTGCAAGAAGCATGGCCGTCTTGCCCTGCTCTTCAAGGTTTGTCATCCTGTCTTCTGTCCCGGCTATATCTATGCCGTTTGTCTCCATGAGCCTGCGATTGCCGAAAAGGACGGTGTCGCCTTTGAAGCCGACCTTTACGCCATGCCCCGGCACGGCCTCAAATGAGTCTGAATCCGGGACTGTTATCTTACCCATCTGAGCCGCCTTCATTATCGCCTCGCCAAGCGGGTGCTCTGAACCTTTTTCTGCTATGGCGGCGTACATGAGGACGGTCTCCTCGTCTGAGTCGAACGGCACGATATCCGTTACAGAAGGCTCTCCCTTTGTGAGTGTGCCTGTCTTGTCAAAGACGATTGTCGTGAGCTTCTGCGCCCTTTCAAGGAACTCGCCCCCCCTTATGAGTATGCCAGCCTCGGCCCCTTTGCCAACTCCAACCATAAGCGCGGCAGGAGTTGCTATACCGAGCGCGCACGGGCAGGCTATTATCAATACGGCTATGAAAGCCAAGAGCCCCTGAGGGAAGTTACCCATTGCCCACCACCCGAAAAAGGCAAGAAAAGCTACAGTCACGACCGATACGACAAAGTAACCTGAGACCTTGTCCGCTATCCTCTGGATAGGGGCGGAAGAGGCCTGCGCCTGCTCGACCATCTTTATAATCTGGCTCAAAGTGGTCTCCGCGCCGACCCTTACGGCCTTGAACTTGAGCATGCCCACCTTGTTTATGGTGGCACCTATCACGCTGTCTCCGGCCTTTTTCTCGACAGGGATGGATTCGCCCGTAATCATCTTCTCGTCAACCGAAGAAGAGCCTTCCATCACAAGTCCGTCAGCAGGTATTTTCTCACCCGGCCTAACTACCACGATCTCTCCCACCATTACCATCTCGGCGGGTATCTCCATCTCCTGGCCATTCCTTATGACCCTTGCGGTCTGAGGCTTGAGGTCAAGGAGCTTTCTTACCGCGGCTGAGGATTTCTTCTTTATGATCTCCTCCATGTACTTGCCTAGCAGGACAAAGGCGATGATGACGGCAGAGACCTCGAAATACACATCCCTCTCAGCCACCTTGACCGGCAGGATATCAGGGGCGAATATGACTATGACCGAATAGACATAGGCGACACTCGTCCCCAGGGCTATGAGGAAGTCCATGTTTATCATCCGGTTCTTGAGCGCGTTATATGCTCCTTTGTAAAAACTCCAGCCGCCGATGAACTGGACTGGCGTAACGAGGATAAAGAGCCACATCCCCCAGGTAAACCACGGAAGCTGAGGTATGGGAGCCCAGGTTACTATGGTCGCGCCTGCGGCAAGGCCGAGGAAGAAGGCCGCACGAAGAATAGCGAGCACGAGAACCCCCGCAAGGGCAATAGAGACCCTGCGCTTCATCTTTTTGAGCTCTTCCTCAGGTGATTCGAAGGTCTTCAGGCACCCATCGCTGCAGAAGTAATACATCCTGCCGCCGAGCTCCTTATTGAGCGACTTTCCCTTCTCGACCACCATTCCGCAGACAGGGTCCTTGGCGGTCTCCTTTGCGCCGGGCGCTGCCACCTCCATGCCCTTGCCAACGGGCATGTACTCCTTTGCGCCTTCCGCTACAAACCGCTCAGGGTCCGCATCGAATTTTTCCTTGCATCTAACCGAGCAGAAATAGACGGTCTCCCCCTTGTAGGCGCTCTTGCCGGCAGCCTTTTTCGGGTCTATTTCCATCCCGCATACGGGGTCTTTTGCCATTATCTTTTTCCTTCCTTTCAAAGTCTGCCTGACCTGAATATCGACCAGACGAGCCAGAGCCCGAGGACGAGCGCGATTATGTAGCCCGCGGCCCCGAGAAGAGGAACTCCGCTTATTGAGGGCCCTATATGGAGCTGCATTATTATTGAGGAGCCGATTATGATCGCGGCTATAATAAGGCTGAACGAGAGCCTGTTGCTCGCCTTGTCTATACGGACCCCGAACTCCTCCAGGTTCTCGTGTTTGAGCTTCAATTCAAGCCCTTTTTCCTTGAGCTCCCTTATTGCCTTTGATGCGTCCGCTGGCAGGTCCCTGAAAAACCTGTTCAAGTCTCTGAGCGCCTTGTACATATCCTTCCGGGAAAGAGACGGAAGGAGCTGGCGCGCCATCACAGAGCCCGCGTAGGGTCTGATGTTCTCGACAAGGTTGAAGTCAGGGTCCAGGCCCCGGACTATTGATTCCACCCCCATGAAGGTCTTCCCAAGAAGGAGCAATTCCCTTTTGACCTTCACCCTGTAACGCTTTCCGATGAGGATAAGGTTCTTCATGACCTCCGCAAAAGAGAAGTCCTTCATCGGGAGCCAGTAATAGGCCCTGATGAACTCGCCTATATCCCTCTTGAAACCATCCCTGTCTATCTCTTCAGAGATAACCCCCATGCTGAGGTAGGTGTCGGCTATGCCGTCCAGGTCCATCTCCACAAAGGCTATGAACAGGTCGGCTATCTCCTCCCTGGTCCTCTCGTCGAGCTCGCCCACGATGCCGAAGTCGTGGAAGCATATGCATCCGTCCGCCATTACAAAGATATTCCCGGGATGGGGGTCGGCGTGAAAGAACCCGTGCTCGAGAATCTGCACCAGATAGAGGTCGTTTACCCGCCCGGCTATGTCCTTCCTGTACGGGGCAGGATCATCCTTGAGGTCAGTGACCTTCCTCCCCGTGCTGAAAGCAGCGGTCAGGACCCTTCTTTTTGTAAGAGGCTCTATCACTGCCGGGACGCAGACCCTGGAGTCGTCTTTGAAGTTCGTCCTGAACCTCTCCGCGCTCCTCGCCTCTGTTATGAAGTCAAGCTCCTTTGTTATCGATTTTTCAAATTCGTCGACCAGGCCGGAGGGGTCGAACTCCTTGGCCTCTGGGACGCGCCTCTCCAGAAGATGAGCTAGGGTACGCATTATGCCGAGGTCCATTTTTATTATCTGTTCTATGCCGGGCCTTTGGACCTTTACTATGACCTCTGCGCCATCCTTTAACGTGGCCCTATGGACCTGCGCTATGGAGGCTGCGGCAAGCGGAGCATCATTGAATGATCCGTAAAGCTCCTCGACAGACGAGCCGAGCTCGGCCCTGATCGCCTCCTTCGCCTTATCGACTGGAAAAGGCGGCACAGCGTCCTGGAGTTTCTTAAGCTCAACGATGAGGCTGTCCGGGAGGACATCACTCCTGAGGCTCATGACCTGGCCGAACTTCACGAATGTAGGGCCAAGCTCCTCGAGGGCCATCCTGACCCTTTCAGCCTCTGAAAGCCGCAGGACCTCTTCTTTCGGCCTCTCGCCCTTTCCTGCCCGGCCTGAAAGACCAAGCCTGTCGACCATATGGCCCAGGCCGTGCCTAAGGAGGACGACCGCTATCTTCCTGAGCCGCCCCATCTCCCTCCATCTCATCCCCATCTTTAAATGCTCTTCCTGACCCCTTTCGTGAGGTCGAATTTAAGGACCCTCTCAGGCACGCCGGCCACATCCTTGATTACAAGCTCAACATAGTCTGATCCAGAGAGGTCAGCGTCCTTGAACTGGAGGATCGCCTCCCTGTGGTGGCCAGAGCCCTTGGAGGAGGTAAGCTCAGGTTCGTGCTCCACGCCAGACTGGTCTCTCAGCACGACGATATCCTCGAACCTGTACTGGTCAAGCTCGACCGAATGGGTGTCAAGGACGAT
>CAZDUP010000129.1:0-3137 GCA_964508625.1 uncultured Thermodesulfobacteriota bacterium | reverse complement strand
TTGAAGACCGGTATCGCTGCTCCAGGGTTGGTGTATGTTATCTTCGTGGTAACGCCTGCCGCCTGGGCTTCAGTGGTGATGGCCGCGCCATCCTGTTGCTGCTGCCCATTTTGTTTCATCTGCCCTTTTTCCTGCATCGTCTGGCCGCCCATGTGCTCCTTCATGTGCTTGTCCATATCCTTCATGTCCATCTCTGCAAAAGATGGCTGGACAGAAAAAACGAGCACCGCAATCGCAGTCAGCATGAATACCTTCAGCATAAGCACCTCCGTAGGTTTTTAAGAGAATGGCTCCCTATTTTTTCATCAAGATATCCCTGAAAATAAAAAGTGCCGCCGCCAGCACGCCTGAAAGGACGAGCGCAACTCCCGGCCCGGCGATCAAGGTTACAGACGCTTCCGCAAGCTCGGGCCCCATGGAAGGAGTCCTGTAGCCCATGACTATCCAGGCAAAAGGATAGATGATGCCGCCGAGTCCGGCGAAGACCGAACCCGCCGTCTTTATCCATCCCGGAGCGGAGGTGAACGAAAGGACGACCGAGATTATGATCGCCCCGAGGCCGAGGCCCATCGCGTGCAGGTGCCCCCTCATGAGACGCGTATGGGCGAGCTCCATAAGCGGGTCATTGTGGCCCGCGCCGTGCTCGTGCCGGGGATGCACCTCTTGGGCCGTTGTTTCTTCTTTCGAGGCTATGTGCTCCCCGTCGTGCTGATGCCCGTTCTGTGCCGTCTTCTTGACATGCAAATGCTCCTTGCCGTCGCTGTGCACATGCTTTACTGATTCTATCTGGTTTTCAGTATGATGGCCCGACTCCAGCACTGGCGATTGTAAAGCGGCCCTGCTGGCTTCCAGGCTCGAATGTATATTCTCATGGCCGATGACCAGCCAGACAGCCCAGCTTATGCCCAAAATAATCCCAAGAAGCCCTATCAGTATCCCCGGCCTCACCGGCCTTATGGCGTCCATCATCGCATCTGTCCTCCGTTTTCTGGATTTACATTCTCATTCAATTTTTTCGCATCACAATCAGGCTGCTGACACGGGTCCTTAGACTCTTTTTCGACGGTAGTTTCTTCCTCATGTCCGCCTCGGTGGCCACCCATCATGCCGTGGCCGCCATCCCAGACGAGCACGCCTATTAGCATAAGCCCCAACATGATCCCCATTACAGTTCCCATTTATTTCCTCCGTAAACTCAGACATAAGGGCAATGAAGCCCAAGCGCCTTCTGAAAGGCGTGAGGCATGGGCGAAAGGATAAGAAACAAGATCACGAACGCAAAGGCGCCGAGCACGACCCTTTTCCTGTCGAGCTCAGTGACATCGTCCATGGGCGGCATGGACTTGAAGCCCGAAAGGAAAAAGACAATGAGCGCCCAGGCAAGCCAGCCGGTCCAGACGAAGATCCCGAGCATGACTATGGCGAAGAAGGCCACATGGGCTATTATCTCAGCCCTCTTCCTGCCGAAAAGGGCATAGCCGATGTGCCCGCCGTCGAGCTGACCAATGGGAAGGAGGTTCAAAGCGGTTATCATGAGGCCGAGCCAGCCCGCAAACGCAACCGGATGGAGAACTACCGTATGGCTCTCGGACACGGCCTCCCCAACGGACAGTTTCGCAAGAAATGCGAGCAGGGCTGAAGAGGAGACACTCACCCCGGCGCCCGTATCACCCGGAATAAATTCTGAATACCTGATGCCGAAAAAGAGGAGTGGCAAGGCAACGGCCAATCCGGCCAAGGGACCAGCGATGCCGGTATCAAAGAGCGCTTTCCTGTTTTTTACAAGGGACTTCATCTGGATGACAGCGCCGAATGTCCCAAGGCCGAATGGGACGGGGATGAAAAACGGCAATGTCGAGTTTACACCGTGTCTTCTGGCGGCGATATAATGCCCAAGCTCGTGCACCCCGAGCACCGCCATTATGCCGAGGGCATAGGGGAGGCCTTCGACAAACCTCAAGGGTTCGGCCAAGAGGTCTACGCCGTGATGAGACGCGCCTACGGCCGTGGTGGTGACCAGGGTGGCTGCGAAGAGGATTATGTTCAGGATAGGGCTTGGGCTTGCGGCCTCTGCCTCCGGCAGGAGCTTCGAGGGGACAGCCACTACGACCGCTTTCTCCTCGCTGTCCTGCTGCAGGAGGACCTCATATTTTTTACCGAACCTTTCGTGGAACCTTTTCCGCAGGGTCTCAAGCGCGCCCTCGGGTTTTGTCTTAAGGCTGCCTTCGAATATTACGGCATCGTCCGATATCTCCGTCCTCCTCAGGAAAAAGACATCCCAGCTAAAGAGGTCTGACATCTCTCTGGCCTCTTCCGGTTTGACAAGCCCTTTCTTCAGAGCCTTTTCCTGCCTGGCTTCTTCTGTTCCGGTCTCTTTTTCTTCCTCAATTCCTATCAACTTCGCGAGTATGAGAGGGCAGATTATGAAAATGAGGAGAAATATCCAGGGGCTTATGGCTATGCCCATGCCTGAAAGAAGAAAAAGGAGTATAAGCGGCAAAAGGCAGCCGATTATAAGGAGGAGCGTGGAGCCGAAGCCCTTCTTTTTTTCAGCCATGATTGTGGCCTCCCTTCTCCTCCCCTTTTTCCTTATCTTCTTTCCTGCCGTGCGAGTGTCCCCCGCCGCAGCACCCCATCCCGCCTCCGCCCCGGTGCATGAGGAAAAAGAAAATCACGATAATCACCAAAAATATTATCGTATTTGTATCCATCTCAGTGTTCTTCTCTCCTTTCGTATACGAACATGGCCTTTATTGGTGCGCCCTTCATTGGCGTTATGGCCACCTCGATATGGTAATCACCCAGTTCCTTGAAATCGAAGTAATTGCCGTAGTCTTTGAACCCGGCAATGGTCATCGATTCGAGAGTCTTCGTTGTCTTTGAGCCGTCAGGGTTATGCACCGTCGCTTTTACCGACGCATCCCCGACTACCTTCTCTGTCTTCTCATCCTCGATATGGATGAGAAGATGATGGGTGCCCTTTGGCCCGCCGTGCATCCTTATCTCAGGGTGCTCCTCAGGGTGTTTCTTTATTTCATCGACGCTGGTTATGCCAAGGGTCACCTTGAGCCCGCCGATTGTTTTGGTCTCGTGCTGGGCCAATGCATTCGATGTTCCGGCCAGCAAGGCCCAAATAG
>CAZDUP010000128.1:6074-7219 GCA_964508625.1 uncultured Thermodesulfobacteriota bacterium | reverse complement strand
GGCTGCTCAAAAAGCTCCATATGCAAGGCGACGAGCGACGAGACAACGCAGCAGATGGATTTTTTCAGCAGCCGGTTAAAAATTACTTGTTCTGGTCGTCCACCACCTCAGCCTCCACCACGTCCTCCTTCTTGCGTTCCTCAGAGGGGCCTGGCTCAGCCTGGCCTGCGCCCTTGTACATGACCTCCGCTATCTTGTGGGAGGCCGTAGTTATGGATGCAATGGCGGCCTTGAGCTGTTCGAGGTCGCTCGATTCAAGCGCCTTCTTGCCCTCTGCAACGGCCTCCTCGACTCCCTTTGCGTCAGCGTCAGGAATCTTCGCGCGGTTCTCGTTCATGAGCTTCTCGGTCGAGTATATGAGGCTGTCGAGCTGGTTCCTCGTCTCGATGGTCTCCCTTCTCTTCTTGTCCTCGTCAGAGTGGGACTCCGCCTCTTTTACCATCTTCTCGACTTCGTCCTTCGCGAGTCCGCTCGAGGCCGTGATGGTTATCCTCTGCTCCTTGCCTGTTGCCATGTCCTTTGCCGAGACGTTAAGTATCCCGTTGGCGTCGATGTCAAATGCGACCTCAATTTGCGGCACGCCCCTCGGGGCAGGCGGCAGTCCTATGAGGTGGAACCTGCCCAGCGTCCTGTTGTCGCGCGCCATGGGGCGCTCGCCCTGAAGCACATGTATCTCGACCTGTGTCTGGTTGTCTCCTGCTGTCGTGAAGGTCTCCTTCTTCCTTGCAGGTATGGTCGTGTTCCTCTGTATGAGCGCTGTCATGACCCCGCCCAAAGTCTCGAGGCCGAGTGAAAGGGGCGTGACATCGAGGAGTACCACGTCCTTCACCTCTCCTGCGAGGACTCCGCCCTGTATTGCCGCGCCTATTGCCACGACCTCGTCCGGGTTGACGCCCTTGTGCGGCTCCTTGCCGAAGAAGTCCTTTACCATCTTCTGTATCGCTGGCATCCTTGTCATGCCGCCCACGAGCACGACCTCGTTTATGTCAGAGGCGCTGAGTCCAGCGTCGCGGAGCGCCTGCTCGCAAGGCCTCCTGCTCCTGTCCACGAGGTCTGCGCAGAGCTGCTCGAGCTTTGCCCGTGAGAGCCTCATGACAAGGTGTTTTGGCCCGGTCGCGTCAGCGGTCACAAAGGGCAGGTTTATC
>CAZDUP010000128.1:0-6064 GCA_964508625.1 uncultured Thermodesulfobacteriota bacterium | reverse complement strand
TGGTTGAGGAGAGCTCTATCTTTGCCTTCTCAGCTGCCTCCTTGAGCCTCTGGAGGGCCATCCTGTCCTTTGAGAGGTCTATGCCCTGGTCCTTCTTGAACTCGGAGATGAGCCAGTCGATTATCTTCTGGTCAAAGTTGTCTCCGCCGAGGTGCGTGTCTCCGTTCGTTGACTTGACCTCGAAGACGCCCTCTCCGACCTCGAGTATCGAGATGTCGAATGTGCCGCCTCCGAAATCGTAAACAGCGATCTTCTCCTCTTTCTTCTTCTCAAGGCCGTATGCGAGAGCCGATGCGGTAGGCTCGTTAATTATCCTTTTGACCTCAAGCCCGGCTATCTTGCCAGCGTCCTTTGTTGCCTGCCTCTGCGCGTCGTTGAAGTAAGCCGGGACTGTTATGACCGCTTCTGTCACAGGCTCGCCCAGATATGCCTCCGCGGACCTCTTGAGCTTCTGCAGTATCATGGCCGAGACCTCAGGCGGGGTGAAGGTCTTGCCCATGTTCGAGGACCAGACAACGGCCCTGCCCTGGTCGTCCTTCTGGACCTTGTAGGGCACCATCTTCATCTCTTCGTTCACTTCCTCGTAAACGCGGCCCATGAACCTCTTTATCGAAAAGACGGTGTTCTCGGGGTTGGTGACAGCCTGCCTCTTGGCGACCTGGCCCACGAGTATCTCCCTGTCCTTTGAAAAGGCGACCACAGAGGGGGTTATGCGGCTCCCTTCCTCGTTTACGATTACTTTCGGCTCCCCGGCCTCCATAACAGCGACAACCGAGTTTGTGGTGCCGAGGTCAATGCCGATGATCTTTCCCATCTTTTCCTTCCTCCTGGCGATTTGCGCTCAATATAAAAATTCTCTAAATAAATCGAGACCTTGTATACTGTGACCCTCTCCGGGCCAGCCGCTTTAAGGTAAATATAGGTATTGAGCGGCCTTTTGTCAAGGAAAGTACCAAGAATTTCTGCATTTTTTACAGTATAGCGGAACGCGGAGAGATGCCCTGGAGTGTCAGCCCTTTTTCCTGGCCTTGAGCCCCTGCCAGGTATAGCGGTTAAGGACGTACAGGATAATGGTAAGGACGGCCATGAAGGCTACTGCCCAGGGGCCTATTGCGTTTCTTTCTTCCAGCGCAGGCTCAGAGACAAGGAAGAGAAAGGCAGAGACGTCCCTTGATTTTTGGGCGAGCTCAGGGTCGTCCATGGCTATCGGGGGCGGCATTGCTATCTGGCCGTCGGTGTGCGTCTCCTCTGCAAAGGCCCTGTTCCGAATAGACCCGTCCGGCGCAGTGTAGTAAGTGGTAAGTATGCGGTAGACATATTCAGCGCCTTCGAGCCCCTTTCCCCGGGCAGAGGCCATGAGGCTAAGGTCAGGCGCAGCGACTCCGAAGGCCTGCTCCGATGCAGCGGCGTCCATCATGGGAGCTATGCCAGCGGGGTCCTCTGGCCCGCGGTAATATTTTATCCCGTGGCAGGCAACGCAATGCTGCATGAATACGGAGAAGCCCCGCGCCCTTGCCTCTGCGCTCAAGTCGATGGCGGCCTCTTCTGCGGCGAACGCAGGCTGGGCTAGCAGCATTGAAATCAGCAATAGGACCTTAAGCACGTCCATCCTCCCCGCTCCCTTCAGTTGCCGGCAGCCTCGTCCTTTCAAAATATGGCAGAACGGGCAGGATGGCGAAGTAGAGGAAGTAGATTATCGTGAATATCATGCCGAGGGTCGCGTTCCTCAGGCCCACCGGCGAGATGAAGTCAGGCGGGTGCATGCCGACGTAGCCCAGGAGAACGAAATTGATGAAGAAGACCCATGTAAGAATCTTCTTTATCGGCCTGTACTTCGAGCTCCTTACTTGAGAGTGGTCTAAAAAGGGCAGGAGGCTGAGTATCAGTATCGACCCGCCCATTGCGATGACGCCCCCGAGCTTGTCAGGTATCGAGCGCAGTATGGCGTAGAAGGGGAGGAAGTACCATTCAGGCACGATGTGCAGGGGCGTCTTCAAAGGGTTTGCCGGTTCGTTGTTTATGGGCTCCATGAAGGCGTCCGGCCTGAAGAATACGAAATAGAGGTATACAGTGAATATGAGTGCGATAAACCATGCGTCCTTGGTGATGAAATACGGCGAGAAGGGGACCATCCGAGGCCCCTTCTTGCTGTATTCGATACCTTCTGGGTTGCCTGAGCCTACCTTATGCAGGGCCGAGAGGTGGATGATTATGAGCCCGCCCAGCACGGCAAAGGGCACTAGTGTCGTATGGAGCGAGTAGAAGCGCGTGAGCGTTGCGTCTCCCACGGCAAAATCACCCCTGAGCCAAATTGTAAGCGGCTCGCCGAAGAACGGGATCGCGGTAAAGAGGTTGGTTATGACGGTCGCGCCCCAGTAGGACATCTGCCCCCAGGGCAGGAGATATCCCATGAAGGCCTCTGCCATGAAGCCGAGGAAGAGGAAGAGCCCTATCCACCAGAGTAGCTCCCTCGGCCTCTTGTATGAGCCGTAGTAGAGGCCCCTGCCCATGTGCACGTATAGGGCGAAGAATATCGCTGTGGCGCCTGTTGCGTGGAGATAACGGATAAGCCAGCCGTAGTTGACGTCCCTCATTATGTGCTGGACGCTGTCGAATGCAAGGTTTGCGTCAGGCTTGTAGTACATGGCAAGCCATACGCCGGTTATGACCTGCACGACGAAAAAGATCCCGAGGACAGAGCCGAAGTTCCAGAAGTAGCTCAGGTTCTTCGGCGTGGGATAGCCGGTTATATGCTTCTCCATGAATTCGGAGAGGGGAAGGCGCTCATTTATCCAGTCGAGGTAACGGGACATTTTTTATGCCTTTTGCATGCTCGGTCATTGCGAGCGAAGCGAAGCAATCTCTGGTCTTTTTCAACCTCGAATGTAAATGCCTCTTTGCGCGCTGCCGCGCGCTTATTGGCATAAGGCTCCGCTCGCTACTGCCTCCATCCTCCGCGCTCGCCCCTTATGTCGTTCGGCCCTGTCGGGCCTCTCTCCTTCTGCCCCGGCTCGCGCGCCCTTCCTCCAGCCGTAGGCTCGCTACGCATTATGCCCGAGGTGGTTTTAAAGCAGAACCCAAAATGTATCCCTCTTTTAAGAGCTACTCCGTCTCCCCTCGCGGGTGAGGGCAGGGGGGGATAAAAGTTATATCTTCGGCAGCTCCTGAATCTTTCTGACGTTCTCGCCGAATCCGCCAAAGCGCTCTGTGCCAATTATTAGCTTCCCCGGACCGGTCGCTTTGTATGGGACCAGGTGCAGGTTCTCTGGAGGCGGGCCGCCGAGCCTCCTGCCGAGCGTATCGTACTTGCCGCCGTGGCACGGGCAGTAGAACCCTGCCAGGCCAGTCTCAGGCATACTGTCCATGAACTTGGGTATGCAGCCGAGGTGCGTGCATATGCCCAACGATACGAAAAGCGACTGGTCTGTTGCCCTCTCCTCTGGCCTTGCCTTGTCAACGAGGCTACCCGGGTCTATGCGCGCAGACTCCTCTATCATCTGAGGGGTGCGTTTCAGTATAAATACCGGCTGCTTTCTCCATATGATTGTCCTGATGCCGCCCTCGGGCAGGGTGGATATGTCCACCTCCTGCACGCCTGCCGCGAGTATGTCCTTTGTGGGGCTCATGGCTTTTATGAACGGGATGGCGGCAAAGGCAGCGCCCACGGCCCCAATGAGGGCGGCTGCGCCGGTAAGGAACTTCCGGCGGGTTATGGTGCTCCGGTCATTTTCCATATGGGCCTGAGTTGGTTGAGCTATTCGGAGTATAGCAGAAAATGGAGGGGGCCTTGGGCAGAAAATCCTCTTTTCTCAAAAGGGCAGGGGAGGTTATGGTTTCCGGTTCCAGTTTGGCTCAGAGATTCTTCGTCGCCTCCGGCTCCTCAGAATGACAGACTGGAAATTAAAAAAAGCCGGGCGGGAACTCCCGCCCGGCTTTCATTAACTATTTTTAGTGTCCTGCCGGTTTTGCCTCTGAGTGTTCGGCGCTACTATGGCCGCCGTGCTTCTCGTGGTCGGCATTGGTCCGGGTCCTCGGGTACTGGGGCCTGGGCTCCGGCGCTATGGGCTGGAACCTCTTTGTCTGGACCGTGTGCGGGTTATGGCACTCGGTGCAGACCCACCAGCGCTTCTTTCCGCCCTTTGCCCAGCTGCCTATCCTCTTGCCGTGGATGCCGTCCCTCCAGTCGCTGTAGACCTCTCCGGGGCACTTTCCGCAGAGCTTCTGGGGTTGGTTGAAGCTGATCTCGCCGCCTCTGTGGTCGATGAGCGTGTCCCTGTTCCTCGGGTTGTGGCAGTCGAGGCACCATATCGCGCCCCTGCCGTGCTGCAGGTCCATTGAGTCAGGCACTATGTCCTGGTGCATTGCCAAAGGCCTCGGGTTCTTGCTCGCCGGATAGGGCACCATCGAGCCGTTGTGGCACGAGGTGCATGGCATGAAGTACTTGAGCTGTCCTGTCCTGGGTTTTACTACGGCCTCTTCATGGCTGTAGTCGGCCTCGACCGGCATCTCGCCCATGGGCTCTGTGCCGTCATAGGGGTCGCCCCACCAGAGCACGCCGCCTGTCTTGTTCGAGCACTTCACGTTGGGCTTGCCCGGCTCTGCCTCTGTCTTCGTCACGCTCGAGTAGCCTTCCCTGCTCTCAAAGCAGTCCGTGGGCTCTGGCTTGTTCTTCAAGTTCTCTATATAAGTGTCAGCCGAAAGCGCAGGGGAGGCCGTAAAGACCCCGAGCAGGATGGCGGCTGCCAAAAGGGTCCTTCTCATTTCAACGCCTCCTCTGAGTGGACGACCGGCTCCCATTCGTTTGTGACGCCCCACTCCTCGGTGTACTTGAGCTCGCCCAGCAGCACGCCTATGGCTATCTTGCAGAGTATGGTGAAGATAAAGAGGCCGGCAGCCCAGCCGCCGAGCGAGTTTATTATCTCGTAGATGGACGGCGTGTACTCAGAGAATTCGCCTATTGGCGAGGGGATGAAGGCCGGGACGACCAGGCCCATGCCCTTGTCTATCCAGATGCCCGCGAAGGTCATCACGCACGCGAGCGGCAGCCAGATGGAGTGATGCTTCCTCAACTTCGGGCAAAGGAGTTTGACAAAGGCTGAGAGCAGCAGGATGACCGAGCCCCAGTACCAGAGCACCAGGCCGTAGAGGCCGTGCTTGCCCATTATGAGGTACTTGAGCGAGAAGGAATGCTCGGTGGATGGATAGAGCTCGGTTACGACCTCGGAGATGCCGAGGAATATGGCAATCCCCAGGCACCAGGTCACTATCTGCGCGAGTGTTTCAAGGGCCTCGTCAGCGATCTTCAACCGGGTGAACTTCCTTATGGCGAGGAACGAGACTATTATCATAGCCGGACCGGCAGCGAATGCGGTCGAGATGAACTTTATGGGCATCATCGAGTGGAACCACATGGGCCTCGACGGCATAGTGTTGATTAGGAACGCGGTAACAGTATGTATGGAGAGCGCCCATACGATAGAGATATAGACGAGCGGCATGTAGAAGAGCTTATTTACTTCCTGGCCCATGTACCTCTTGTAGAGGTAGTAGAAGCCGCAGATGGCGTTGAGGGCGAGATAGCCGTTCAAAACGAGCACGTCCCAGGTGAGCATGGAGTTGGGCCAGTTGAAGATGCCGATGCCCGGTATTATGTGCCAGAGCCTGTCAGGGCGCCCCATGTGGAACATGATGAAGATCATTACCATCGAGACCGCTGATATTGCCAGCATCTCTCCGAGGACGACTATCTCTTTGAGCTTCTTGTGGTGGTAGACGTAGGACGGGAAGACGACCGTCACCGCCGCCGCAGCAACGCCGACCAGGAAGATGAACTGGGCTTCATAAAGGCCCCAGCTTACCTGGTCGTTGTAGTTGGTGACTATCATGCCCTGCGTGAACTGCTCGAATGCGCCGTACATCATGAGCAGGATGAAAAACCCGAGGCACAGGAGCCAGCCGTAGTACCTGGCGCTTCCCCTGGACACGTACAGGAGCGAGTCCAGGATAAACCGTATGACAGGTTTCATTGTCTTCCCCTTATGCAGGCTGCTGAAAAAGGCCCATG
>CAZDUP010000127.1:0-7279 GCA_964508625.1 uncultured Thermodesulfobacteriota bacterium | reverse complement strand
CTCGCATCTGGACCTTTTTGAGCAGCCTTAAGACTGTCCACCCAATTACAGCTTTTCTTTGCTTACCTTCTTTTTCTCGAAAAAGAAAGCAAGTTTGATATACTTTTACCTGTATCCTTACAGGAGAAGTCAATCAAATGGGACGAAGCAACAGACCCAAGCCAAAGGCGCCAAGGCCGCCTGCAAACGCCAACATCTCCATAGTGCTCGTTGAGCCACAGAGCTCGGGCAACGTGGGCAGCACGGCAAGGGCAATGAAAAACACCGGTTTTTCAGACCTTGTTCTCATAAACCCCTGCGACTACAAGAACAACGAATCATATTCAATGGCCTGCAAGGCAGACGGCGTGCTCGCCAAGGCGCGGGTCTTCCCTGACCTCAAGAGCTATCTGAACGAGCCTGCCATCATCGTGGGCACGACCCGGAGGATAGGCAGGCAGAGGTTTCCGGTGCTCTCATTGGACGAGGCCGTGCCCGCGATATTGCGGCTCGCGGCCAAGAGCAGGGTGGGCATACTCTTTGGCAGGGAGGACAGGGGACTTCTGAATGAAGAGATACCTGTCTGCGACATGCTCGTCGAGGTACCAACGTCAGACGAGTATCCCTCCATCAACCTCTCCCACGCGGTCTTCATAATCTGCTATCACCTCTTCAGCGCCCAGATGCCGAAAAAGCCCACGATAAAGTCTGCCCCAAAGCCTGAGGTCGAGAAGATGTACGCCCACATGGAGGCCATGTTGAAGGGCCTCGGGTATGGCGACAAGGGCGGGGAATACCTGCTCGAGGCCATCATGAGGAGCTTCAAAAGGCTCTTCGGCAGGACAGGCCTCATGATGAAAGAGGTGAATATGCTCCGCGGCATATTCAGCCAGGTACAGGCGCGCACCATTAACGAGACTTCCGGGGAAGGTGATGAACGCCTTAAAGCTCAATAAGAAGATGCTCGACGGCGCTGTTGCCGCGCTCAAGGACCACAGGGCTGGCGCGCTATTGTTCTTTGTCGACGCCATCGAGGACAGGGCCTTCTGGAGAAGGTCAAGGGAGAAAAAACGGTTCGTCCTCATCACGCAGAGCGAAGAGACGATGAAAGAGCTCGAGCCAGTGAGAAAAGAGGTCAAGGCAATCCTCAAGCTCCCTGTGGTGAAGCTCACCCGCATAGGTCAGATCAAACTCTCGCTCATAATGGGCGTTGCGGAGGGCATAATAAAGAGCTCGGATAAGGTCGTCTGCGTAACGGGCCTGCCCGTGCACGGCATACTGGACAGCCTCATGGTAATAGACTTGAAGAAAGAGGCCGAGGTCTTCACGGCAATGGGCATATCAATGGACCTTTTGAAGAAGGTCAAGCCCGAGGTCCTGGAGGCTGTCCTAAATATCGCCCTCGAGCTCTCCAGCGAGGGCAGGGAGGGGCGCACAGTCGGCACGACCTTTGTCATAGGCGACAATGAAAAGGTGATGAAGCTATCGAGGCCCCTCATTATGAACCCTTTCAAGGGCTACCCGGAGGACGCCAGGAATATCCTTGATGAGGCTGTGCACGAGACCATAAAGGAGTTCTCGCTCCTTGACGGCGCGTTCATCATAAGGGAGGACGGGGCCGTGATGGCCGCCGGGGTGCACCTCGACGCCGCGCTTGAAGAAGAGGGGCTTATGCCTGGCCTCGGCTGCAGGCACATGGCAGCAGCGGGGATAACCGATGTGACCGAGGCAGCGGCAATAACCATATCAGGCTCTACGGGGATAGTGAGGATATTCAGGCGCGGCAAGATACTCCTGGAGTTAGAGAGGCCGAGCCCCAGGCCCGAGACGCCTGTGAAGAAGTAATTGTTTCTCTTTGCTTACTTTCCTTTTTTTTAAAAGGAAAGTAAGAGGCTTGACAATGTAATCTCAAAATGCAATCATCCTGAAAACTGATTTAGACGTATCCGGGTAGCCCCCCGATAGGATTCCGGGGGGCTCAAGAGGGAATCCCGTGGTCCGCTTTATGCGGAGAATCGGGAACGGACCCGCCACTGTGAGCGGTAACGAAACCCGCGAGAAGCCACTGGCCAAAACGGCCGGGAAGGCGCGGGGAGTAGGTTGTAAGACCGCGAGTCAGGAGACCTGCCCGGATATGCCTCACGAACTCTTCGAAGGTAAAGAAGGTGAGGGGCGCGGCGTTTCCGTTTTTTCCAGCCCTCCTTCTTTCTTGAAGAGAGGGCTTTTTTATTTGTTTCGATAAGAGAGGGCTAACATGTCAACAGCTGGGAAAAAGGCCGTGATGCTCCTGGGCCACGGGAGCAAGGCGCCGGAAGCCAACGAGACTTTGAGAAAGGTGGCAAGGGCCCTTGAGGCCAGGGGCGGATACGGCTGCGTTCAGAGCGCATTCCTCCAGATGGAGATGCCTGACTTCCAGGCAGCCGCCGATATCCTCGTCTCAAGGGGCTTCATGGACATACTCGTCATGCCCTACTTCCTCTACATGGGCCTGCACGTCACAAAAGACCTCCCTGCTGAGATAGAAGAGGCAAAGAAACGCCACCCCGGGCTTCAGGTGAGCGTTACCGACAACCTCGGCTTTCATGAGAAGCTCGTCGATATCACCATCGAGCGCATAAACGAGGTCTGTGGGCCTGAAAGGGATAAAACTGTCCCGTGCCAGCACCCGATAGAGAAGGAGAGCTTCAGGATAATAGGCTCTGAGCTTGACGAGGCTGCCTTGAACCCCACAGAGCTCCCTATAATAAAGAGGGTCATACATTCTACGGCTGATTTCGAGTACAAGGACCTCCTTGCGTTCAGCCTCGGAGCCATAGAGTCGGGCGTTGCCGCGATAAGGTCCGGCAGCGTCATCATAACGGATGTCAAGATGATAGAGGCTGGCATCGCCAGGGCGAGGCTCGCGCCATTCGGCTCTGAGGTGCGCTGCTTTTCGGCTGACAGGGACGTAGCAGAGGCGGCTTTAAGGGGCAGCACGACCAAGACCGCCGCGTCGATGAGAAAGGCGGCCGGGTTCATGGGCAACGCTGTCATCGCCATAGGAAACGCGCCCACGGCCCTGATGGAGCTGATAAGAATAGTTAAAGAGGGCGGCCCAAGGCCTGCCCTGGTAATAGGCGTGCCGGTCGGCTTTGTCGGCGCGATCGAGGCAAAGGAAGAGCTTTTGAAGAGCGGCCTTCCGTTTATCCTCACAAGGGGCAGAAAGGGCGGCAGCACGGTCGCGGTCGCAATTGTAAACGCCCTTGCCATAATAGCCTCTGAGGCGGCTCTTTCGAAATAGCCGGGTATAATTTTATCCAGAGGAGCGGCGCCGGATGCACATACCAGACGGATATCTCAGCCCTGCCACCTGCGTGACCTTCTACGCTGCAATGGCGCCGGTCTGGTATTACGCCTCCAGGAGGGCGGAGAGGGAGATGAAGCTCAGGCAGCTGCCGCTCCTGGCGCTCGGCGCTGCCTTCACCTTCGTCATAATGATGTTCAACTTTCCCATCCCGGGCGGCTCTACCGGACACATGACCGGCGGCGCGGTGGTGGCGATAGCCCTGGGCCCGTGGGCCGCGATAGTAGCCATGAGCCTGACCCTGTCCCTTCAGGCCTTTCTTTTCGGGGACGGCGGCCTTACAACGCTCGCGGCCAACTGCTTTAACATGGCATTTCTCATGTGCCTTCCGGCCTATTACATATACCGTCTGATAGCCTTTGGCGAGGCTGGCGTTGCAAGGAGGCTCTTCGCGGCTGCCGCGGCAGCGTACATATCAATAAACCTTGTTGCCCTCGCTTCGGCCGTCGAGCTCGGCATTCAGCCACTCATTGCCCAGGGGCCTGACGGAAGGCCGCTATACGCGCCCTATCCGCTAAGCATCTCGATACCGGCGATGGCATGGCCGCACCTTCTCTTCTTCGGGCCGATAGAGGCTGTTGGCACTGCCCTCATAGTCTCCTACGCTCACAAGGTGGACAGGGGGATGCTCCACGAGGGCGGCTCGCTTATGCCCTTGTGGATAGCAATTGCCGTGCTCATCGTGCTCGCGCCGCTCGGGCTCTTCGCAGCCGGCACGCCGTGGGGAGAATGGAGCGCTGAAGAGATGTTTGACCTCTTGGGCTATGTCCCGGCAGGCATGGAGAGGCTCGGGCAAGGCTGGAAGGGTATTCTCCCTGATTACAGCCTCCCGGGCGCAAGCGGGCCTTTTGGCGGCCTGATCTATATATTGTCGGCGCTCTCGGGCAGCGCCATCGTCGTCGCGCTTGTATATCTCTGGGGAAGATTATGGAAGGGATAAGGCTGCCTGAGTGGATGAATGGCCCGAGGCAGGAGACTGCCAATGGCAGGAGGCTCAGGTCACCGGGCTTCATTGACAGGAACATCAAGGCCTTCTCTGCCTCCATGTTGAAGGCCCTCTCAACAGAGGAGTACGCATCGAGGCGCGGGGCGCTCCAGTCCCTCGACCCCAGGGCAAAGCTCTCTGGCTTTTTCCTGCTTGTCGCGGCATCGGCCCTTTCCGGGAGCGCGCTATTTCTCTCCGGCGTGCTGCTCTTTGCCGCAGCGATGTCAATGAAGACAGGCGTGGGCCTCTCTCCGGTCGTTAAAAGGGTGCTGCCCGGATTTTTCTTTACGCTCGCGATATCTCTGCCTGTTGCGTTCAACTTCGTCACCCCTGGAAGGGAGCTCGTTGGCGCGTTCGGGGTTGCCGTGACGATAGAGGGGCTTCAGGTGGCAGGGTTTTTCGTACTCAGGGTCTCTACGATGCTCACGCTCGCGTCGCTCCTTGCCCTTACCACGAGGGTCTCCGATTTTTTCAGGGGGCTCGGCAGGATTATACCGGGCTTTTTCGTGACAGCGCTCTTCTTCACATTCAGGTACGTTTTCATATTGATCAAGACCGCGCAGGACGCGGCACTGGCGAGGAAGTCGAGGACGATACAGAGGGCTGCATTGAGTGAGGCGCAGAGGTGGTTCGCGTCGAGGGCCGCCCTGATGCTTAAAAAGTCCTTCAGCGTGGCCAAAAAAGTAAACATGACCATGATATCACGCGGCTTCTCCGGCAGGATAAGGAGCGCTCATTCATCGGCCCAGTTGGCAGGCAGGGATTACCTCTGGATAGGCTTTTCCTGCTTTGTCCTCTTCCTCTCGGTCGGCACATGAAAGGCGCGATGGACGGCCTCTATAGCGTAAGCTCCCTGTCATTCTCCTACGGCGGCAATACGGCCCTTGCCAGCGTGAGCTTCAGCGTAGGTGCTGGCGAGAGCCTTGCAATACTCGGAGCGAACGGGAGCGGCAAATCCACGCTCCTCAAGATAATGGACGGCCTCATCTTCCCGGCCTCGGGGAGCGTGAGTTTCCAGGGCGAGCCCCTCACGGAAGATAGTCTACAGGGCGGCTTTTTAAGCCGGTTCAGGGAAATGGTCGGCTTCGTCTTCCCTGAGCCTGACGTGCAGCTCTTCTGCCCTACCGTATTGGAAGAGATACTCTTCGGCCCGCTGCAGCTGGGACTAAAGGAAGAGGAGGCTTTGAGGAGGGCTGAAGAGCTTCTCGTGATGCTCGGCATAGAGGCGCTGTCAAAAAGGCCGCCTTACAATTTGAGCAGCGGGGAAAAGAAGAAGGTCGCCATTGCCTCGGTGCTGGCCGTCAACCCTGAGGTCCTTCTGCTCGATGAGCCGACAAACGGCCTTGACCCGAGGGCCCAGGTCTGGCTTTTCGAGCTGCTTGAAAAACTCAAGGCATTGAAGAAGACGATAATACTGGCGACGCATGATTTGAGCCTCGCAGAGGACCTTTCTGAAAGGATAATCGTGCTCGACGAGGCGCACTCGCTCGTTGCTGACGGGCCTTCAGGGCAGATACTCAGGGACAAGGACCTGCTCCTCGGGGCTAACATAATCCACGAGCACGCGCACAGGCACGGAAAGATAATACACAGGCACAGCCACGGGCCTTATTCAACGCACGATGAACACGAGTAGGTATGTATAAAACTGATGGCTTCTGAGAACTAAAAGGAGGAATCAAATGGAACGCACGGTTGCAACAACAGGCATCGGGGCGCTTGCGCCCGCAGTAGTTCTGGTCGCCCTCGCATTCGCGATGGTGGTCATCGCTTTTGGCATGGATTCGGTCGCGCCCGGGGTGCATGACGCGCTCCACGATTTCAGGCATGTGCTCGGCATGCCCTGCCACTAAAGGAGGGGTAACATGGGTCAACTGAAGGAGAGCCTCTTTGCGGGCGCCATCGCTGGCGCGCTGTGGGGCTGGTTATGTTATCTCGCGAATTACCTGAGCAACGTTTTCCCCTTTGAGGGGAGCTTCGCGCACAACATCATGGCGTTCACGTTCGGAGGGGTCGTCTTCGGAGTGGTGACAAGCGGCATACTCTTCGTAGCCGGAAGGTTCCTGCCCTTTGGCCTCATCTACAAGGCGATATTCGTCTCTGCCTCGGTCTGGGTGGTATTGCGTCTCGGAGGGGACATGCTCTCGATGATGGAGCCGGATAGATACCACCTCGTCACGCCTGAGTCCATGCAGGGCTTCCTCCTCGCGCTCGCATTGGGCGCGATACTTGGTACGCTCTTGAAGCGCGGCCAGGCGAGAGCCGCAAGGGATGCCTGAGAAGCTCAGGAAAGGATTCACGACCGGCACATGCGTTGCTGCAGGCGCAAAGGCGGCTGTGCTGGCCCTGCTCGGCAGGAAGAGGCCTCATGAGGTCGAGGTCTCTTTGCCTCTGGGCGGCAGCCTGTCCATACCCGTTAAATCGGTAAGCGTCTCAGGAAAGAGGGCGAGGGCAATCATCGTCAAGGACGCGGGGGACGACCCGGACGTGACTGACAAGGCAGAGTTCATCACTGAGGTCGAGATGACCGGAGAGAACCACCTGAGGCCATCGGTCAGGATAAGAGGCGGCGAAGGGGTAGGCGTTGTCACCAGGCCGGGCCTCAAAGTCTTGCCTGGCAGGCCTGCCATAAACCCCATGCCAATGAGGATGATAAGAAGGGCGGTCTTCGAAGCAGCGGCCCTTTATTCGAGCAGGGCGGCTTTTCAGGCGACCGTCTCTGTGCCAATGGGAAGGGAGCTTGCCGCAAAGACCATGAACCCGAGGCTCGGGATAATGGGCGGCATATCGATTCTCGGCACGACCGGCATCGTGGAGCCGATGTCTCTGGCGGCCTATACGCATTCAATAAGCGCTGCCGTCGATGTCGCGGCAGCGGTCGGACTGGATGAGATCGTATTCTCAACCGGCAGGTCGAGCGAAAAGGCGCTGGAAAGACTATTGAAGCTCCCGGAGACCGCGTACGTGCTCAC
>CAZDUP010000126.1:0-7293 GCA_964508625.1 uncultured Thermodesulfobacteriota bacterium | reverse complement strand
CAAGGCCGAACGACATAAGCGGCGAGCGCGGAGGATGGAGGCTGAAAGCGAGCGAAGCCTTATGCCGAAAAAGCGCGGCAGCGCGCAAAATGGACCTTTTCAAATCAGGTCTACTATTATAACTCAGTCAGGTTCACAATCATGTTCACCCTCCACGATCGCCTCAAGGCCGACACAATAGAAGTAACCACGTTGCGGCTCACCGTCGTCCTTCTCATGAACGATTCGTCTTTTCCCTGGCTCCTGCTTGTGCCGATGCGCGAGGGGATAAGTGAGATACACGACCTCTCGAAAGAGGAGAGGGCAATCCTCAGCGAAGAGATAGCCCTGGCGTCGAAGGCCGTCCAGAAGACCTTTCACGCAGACAAGATAAACATCGGCGCGCTCGGCAACATCGGTCCGCAATTGCACGTCCATGTCATTGGGCGGTTCACCACAGACCGCGCATGGCCCGGCCCTGTATGGGGCGCGGGGACTGCTCTGCCGTACTCTCGAGAGGAGCTTGATGACAGGCGCGCCCTTTTAAAAGCGGCCCTCAAAGAGGAACTCCCTTCCTGAACTCTTCAGCTTCTTGACATCCACCCACGCGAATATAAGCTCTAAACAGGAGCCGAATATGCGGCTTTTGAGTATGTATTTGCGTCTTGAGGAGGAAAGACCATGAAAGCGCTTGTATACCACGGCCCCGGCAAAAAGACCTGGGAAGAGAGACCGAGGCCGGAGATAAAGGAAGACGAGGACGCCATAGTAAGGATAATGAAGACCACTATATGCGGCACCGACCTTCACATATTGAAGGGCGACGTGGCTGAGGTGAAGGACGGCACTATTCTCGGCCACGAGGGCATAGGCGTGATCGAAGAGACGGGCAGCGGGGTGAGGAGCTTTAAAAAGGGCGACAGGGTGCTCATCTCATGCATCACCTCTGATGGCTCGTGCGAGTTCTGCAAGAAGGGCATGTACTCGCACTGCGAGCACGGCGGCTGGATACTCGGCCACACCATAGACGGAACGCAGGCCGAGTACGTGCGCATACCATACGCGGACACCAGTCTTTACAAGATACCCCAGGGCATAAGCGAGGACGCCACTGTAATGCTCTCTGACGTATTCCCCACGGCCTTTGAGTGCGGCGTGCTGAACGGCCAGATAAAGCCCGGCGATGTCGTCGCTATTGTCGGCGCAGGCCCCATAGGCCTTGCGGCCCTGCTTACAGCCAAGTTCTACTCCCCGGCGAGGATAATCATGATGGACATCGATGACGGAAGGCTCGCCGTTGCCAGAGAGCTCGGCGCGACCGAGACGCTGGTTAGCAAGGGCGCTGGCGTTGTTGATGAGGTCATGGAGCTTACTGGCAAAAGGGGCGTGGACGTGGCCATAGAGGCAGTGGGAACGCCCGCGACCTTCCGGATATGCGAGTCGATAATCGCGCCCGGCGGCCATATCGCGAACATAGGGGTATTCGGTGAGCCCGTGGATCTGCACATGGAGAAGCTCTGGGCGCAGAACATTACGCTCACCACTAGGCTCGTGGATACGGTCACTACCCCGATGCTTTTAAAGAGCGTTCAGTCAGGCGCGCTCCACCCTGAGAGCCTTGTCACGCACCACTTCAGGCTCGACGATATCATTAAGGCCTATGATACCTTCTCGCATGCGAAGGAGGAAAAGGCCCTCAAGGTGGTGCTTGAGAACAGATAAGACACCCTTCTTATGGAGACCTCCGGCAGGGGGTCTCCGTAAGAAAGCCCGAAATTCATTTCCAAAAAGTCCCTGCCTGCTGTAAAATAACGGGATTTAATACGGAGTAAATCGATGCTAAAGGTAAACGGGCTTGCCAAGTCGTTTGGCAGGCAGGTCCTCTTCGAGGACGTATCATTCACCATAGCCCCGGGCGAGAAGGCAGGCCTTGTCGGCAGGAACGGCCACGGCAAGTCCACCCTCTTCAACATAATACTGGGAGAGCTCGAGCAGGACTCGGGTGTCGTCTCCATGCCGAGGCACTACCGCGTGGCGCACCTTTCTCAGAGGCTGCACTTCACCTCTGACACCGTCATAAGGGAGGCTGCCTCCGGATTGCCGCATAACGAAGACGGCATCGACGAGACGTATAAGGCTGAGGCCATACTCATGGGCCTGGGGATTGGCGAAGAGCTTTTTGAATCCAGCCCGCTCTCCCTTTCGGGCGGCTACCAGGTCAGGCTCAACCTGGCCAAGGCGCTCGCCTCTGAGCCGGACCTGCTGCTCCTGGACGAGCCCACCAACTACCTCGACATACTCTCTGTGCGCTGGTTGAAGCGCTTTCTCAAGGAGTGGCGCGGGTCGCTTCTCATTATCACGCATGACAGGGACTTCATGGACAGCGTCACGACGCATACCATGGGCATACACAGGGGCAAGGTAAGAAAGGTCTCTGGCCAGACCGAGAAGTTCTATTCGCAGATACTCCTCGAAGAGGAGATACACGAGCAGACCCGTCTGAACGACGAGCGCAAGAGAAAGGATGTCGAGAAGTTCATAAACAGGTTCCGGGCCTCTGCCACCAAGGCCAGCGCAGTGCAGTCCAGGATAAAGGCGCTCGAGAGAAAGGGGCAGCTCGAGAAGCTCGATGCCATAAAAGAGCTCGATTTCGAATTCAACGAATCGCCATTCCAGGGCAAGTACCTCCTCGAGGCAAAGGACCTCTCATTCGGATACAGCGGCGAAGGCCCGCTCCTCATAAAGGACTTGGGCCTTGCTATAGCAAAGGGAGACCGCATCGGCATAATAGGCAAGAACGGCAAGGGAAAGACCACGCTCCTTAACATGCTCGCCGGAGAGCTCTCGCCGTTGTCCGGCACTGTCGCGAAGAACCAGAATACGAAGATGGCCTATTTCGGCCAGACCAACATAGACCGCTTGAGCTCGTCGAAGACAATAGAGCAGGAACTCATGGACGCGCACCATGACTGCAGCCGCGCCGTTGTCCGGAGGATCTGCGGGGCGATGATGTTCGAGGGCGACAATGCCCTGAAGAAGATAGAGGTACTCTCCGGCGGCGAGAGGGCGAGGGTGCTCTTAGGCAAGCTCCTGGTGAGCCCGGCTAACCTCATCCTCCTCGACGAGCCTACGAACCACCTCGACATGGAGTCGATTGATTCCCTCATAGAGGCCGTGGACGCCTTCTCGGGCGCGGCGCTCATCGTAACGCACAGCGAGCTGGTGTTGAACGCCCTTGCAACCAGGCTCGTGGTCTTTGACAACGGCGAGGTGAGCCTCTTCGAGGGCACATACCAGGAATTCCTCGACAAGATCGGCTGGGAGAGCGAGAGCGCGGAGCTCGCGAGAACGGCAGTCAGCCGCAAGGACAGGGGCGTGAACAGGAAGGAGAAGAGGAAGCTCAAGGCAGCGCTCGCCTTTGAGAAGACAAAGGCGCTGGGCCCAATCGAGAAGAGGATAGCCGAGGTGGAAGGGTCGATAGTCAGGCTCGAGAAGGCGGCTGAAGAGTCTGCTCAAGCCCTCCTGGCAGCCTCAGAGCGTTCCGACGCGGATTCCATTGCCGGCCTTTCGAAGCAATTCCATGAATCCCGCGAAAGGATAGACTCCCTCTTTGACGAGCTCGAATCCCTTACAGCCGACTTCGAGCTCAAATCAAGGGAGTACGAGGCAAGGCTCAGGGCATTCGAAGAGGATTGACGTTCTGCGGTAGAAACACTCTCCAGAAATAGCTGTTACGTTTCCGTAGCACCCGCCTTGATTTCGAGACTTTTCCCAATAAACATCACTAAAGCAATGCTCCCCGCCAATGCCAGTTGTTACTTTTGAGTAACACAGGTTGTATTGCGCTGAAAACCCATCTTGAATTTTTTTGTATACAAAACAATACCTTATAGTTATTGTGGTTAATAAAAGAGCTTTGGTACGCTCTTTGCTACTTTACTCATTCAATCAATCAAAAAAACCAGACCAGCATGGCGCCCTTTTCCTGCGACCCGTCATAAGAGCTTGAGCGAATCTTCGTGCAGGTATACGGGAGGGACAGCTAAGAAGAGTTTTGAAGGGCCATCCGTCTGTACCGATAGAGTCCGCCAGTTAACGGAGGAGGCCTGCACCGCCTCTCGATAAATCACGGTGCAATAGAATACGGAGGTGCTGAATGAAGATTATGGTCTGCCACGATGGATCGGAAAGGTCTCAGGAGGCTCTTGAGAGGACTGTGGCCCTCTTCAAGATGCAAAAGCCCGAGATCATCCTCATCACCGTTGTCGAAGAGCCACTCGACGCGACCAGCATGGACGAGGATAGCTTCGAGAAGTGGCGTTCGAGAAGGGACCAGGAATTGAAGTCCGCGGCAAACTGGGTCGTGGGCCACGGTCTCAATGTCGACGCGATACTTGCCGTCGGCGACCCGAGGAAGATGATTACCGAGGCGGCGGCAAACAAGAACCCGGACATCCTCGTCGTAGCCAGGAGAGGCGCGGGGCTTCTTGAGAAGATGGCCCTCGGCAGCGTGAGCGCCTATCTCATAAGGCACGCGGAGTGTCCTGTCCTCGTAATGCACTGAGAGCAGGGCAGCGCCCCCGGGGCGCTGCCTCGGAATACTAAACCAGTACTAAATTAAGCCGGAGGTCCCTAATGGCAAGCACTGATTCAGAAAGGATGGGGTGGGGCGACCTGCTGCGGTTCGGAAGAGCCGACATAGTCGCCCTGCACAAGACCTGGTTCGCGTTCTTCCTCACCTTCTTCGTCTGGTTCAACATGGCCCCGCTCGTCATGGTAATCGTGCAGGAGTCGGGCTACACGATGCAGCAGTTGAAGCTCCTGGCCATAACCAACGTGGCCCTCACCATGCCCGGTCGCGTCATCATAGGCATGCTATCTGACAGGCTCGGGCCCAGGAAGACCTTCACTATAGTCATGATAGTGATGTCCATCCCCTGCTTCGCCTTCGCGTTCGCCAATTCGTACACCCAGATGCTGGTCTCAAGGCTCCTTCTGTCCATGGTCGGCACCGGCTTCGTCGTGGGCATCCACATGACATCGCTGTGGTTCAAGCCCAGGGACATCGGCTTTGCCCAGGGCGTCGAGGCGGGTCTCGGAAACTGGGGCTCCTCGATAGCCGCCATCCTCATGCCAATCGTCGCGTTGAACGTGTTCGGCTCCTGGAGATACGCCGTTGCCCTCTCCGGCCTCGTAATGGTCCTCTACGGCATCTACTACTGGTTCTCCATCACGGACGGCCCCCCGGGCACCGCTTACCACAGGCCCAGGAAGGGCGCTGCCATCGAGGTATCCACCTGGGGCGACATGATAAACGCGATACTCTGGACAATACCCATTATAGGCGTCCTGGCCGTCCTCGTATGGAGGATAAACGGCATGGGCTTCATGAGCTCAGGGGCCGCCCTCGTAGCCTACATAGTAATCGCGGTCGTCGTTCTTTATCAGGTGCTCCAGATAATACGCTTCAACACGCCCATACTTAAAAAGGGCGTCCCTGAAGACGACAAGTACAGGTTCACCGACGTTGGCGCGCTCTGCCTCTGTTATGTGGCCTCCTTCGGCGCTGAGCTGGGCGTCATCTCCATGCTCCCGGCCTTCTTCCAGAAGAGCTGGAACCTGAGCCCGCAGCTCGCAGGACTCATCGGTTCGATATTCGCGTTCATGAACTTCTTCTCGAGGTCCCTTGGCGGATACATCTCCGACAGGTCTCCCTCCAGGAGAGGCGCCATGCTGGTCTACACCGCCGGCATCGCCATATCCTTCGGCCTCATGGGCCTGATGAACGCGAGCTGGCCGCTCTGGCTCGCCATCGTGGTCACCATAATATGCGCCATGTTCGTCACCGGCGGCTGCGGCACCACCTATGCCCTCGTTCCGCTCGTCAAGAGGCGTATAACCGGCCAGATATCCGGATACGTTGGCGCGTACGGCAACGTCGGCGCCGTCATGTATCTCACGGTCTACACCTTCGTGAACGACAGCCAGTTCTTCTACTTCATAGGCGCCACGGCCGTGGCGACCTTCCTGTTCTGCTTCTTCTTCCTGAAGGAGCCGGCTGGCGCGTTCTCGCAGGAATACCAGCTCTCCAGCGTCGACAAGGAGATGATGGAAGGCGGTCATTGATTCGATTCCCGGGAAGGGCGGCATATGCCGCCCTTCCCGGGTCTTTTTTCGGCCCGGAGAGCCCTGTACCAAGGGGCAGGGCGGGCCTGAAAAAATGCTTTCTCAGGATGGACAACCGGGGTTTTATGTACTATAATCCCGTCCATACCGAAAACCAGTCAGGTCTGTGAAAAAAAACGCGCGGCGCTCCTTAGAATTAGCTGGACAGGGTCTGCCGAATCTGGTAATTTACGCGTGCTCACGGACATTCAAAAGAAAGTTCTACGCCTCAGGACTCTAAAGGGCTCAGAGGGTCTCTGACAACGGCGCGCACGCGCAAGCGGCCGGATTCGAGAGACTCGTTTTGGAGGACTCAATCAGCGTGAGTCACAGGATTGCAATAGAGCTCAGACGCCTCTGTCAGTGCCTTCTTTATATAACGGCCGCACGCATACGCCCGGCCTCATGGAAGAAGCTCTGCGATGAAAAGAGGCCGAACGCGGAGACGCCTCGCGAAGAACTCTCCGCCGGCTCTGAAATGACGAAAAGCGCGCTGGACCTCATAAGCAGGGTCCTCGGCTCGCTCCCAATACATTCGGAAGGCTTCGATACGGTAAGCGCCATCGAAACGTTCGTCTGCAAGCTCCGGGAAGAGGAGGCTGATTTCTCCTCAAGCGCGGCTGAAATGCCGCTGGTCAGGTCCTATCTGGCCAGGAGGACCAAGCTCCTCAGGAGCCCGGGGCTGGAGAACCTTAAGGTGACGCTTAATCTCGCCAGAGGTGACCTCGAAGAAGCAGTGCTCGCCTCTTAATCCATGCAAACCATGTCATTGCGGCGCAGTCCGAAAGGGCTGCAAGTCCAGCCTCCCCGCCAAAACAAGGCAGGGCTTTATCCGGGCCGGAGTGTACATGGAGTATATAAAGGGTTCTACGGTATCTATGACGGACATAGATAAAAAAAGAGCAAGCAGCGGTAAGGAGGTGTAGGGTATGGATTTGAAGAGTTGTAAGAAAATCTTGGTAAAAGGACTGCAGCTTGGGTTTGCGCTGAGTCTCGTAGCCGGTGTGGCGCCTGTGAAGGCGTACGCAGTGGACGAGGCAGCGGCGCCAGCGGCCGATCCCGCAGCAGAGGCGGCCACGGCAGCGCCCGCCGAGCCCGGCGACGCCGCCCTTGGCAAGATGTACTTTACCGGCCAGAAGGCGTTTGCGA
>CAZDUP010000125.1:0-7402 GCA_964508625.1 uncultured Thermodesulfobacteriota bacterium | reverse complement strand
GGCACCAACGTATTCTCATCGGCATTCTTTTCGATAACCGGCTTCCACGGCTCGCACGTGCTCGTGGGGCTCGCGTTATTTCTCTGCATACTCCTGCCGGCGCTCTCAGGCAAGGTCAACAACACGTTCGTGAAGTCAGCCTCGGTCTACTGGCACTTCGTCGACATTGTATGGTTTTTCGTCGTATCGCAGCTCTATTTCTGGTAGGGCGGCGGAAAAAATTGAGGTAAGGAGGAACATATGAAAATGCTCAAGCGGCTCTCTACCGCCGCTCTCCTCTTGGCGCCTGCCGCGGCCCTGGCCGAAAGCGCTGGCAAGGTGCCTGACATAACTGAAGGCTGGAACCACCTGTGGAAGGAGCTCATGATCGACATCTCGGTCATAGGCGTCATCTTCGCCCTCATAACCGTCTATCTCCTCATCAAATACCGCCGCAGGCGGAGCGACGAGGAGGGCAAGGGCGTGAAGCTCACCCAGCTCGCCTCAGTGGGATGGGTCTTCATCCCGGCATTCATATTCATGGCCGACGACATATTCCTGGCAGCCAAGAACTTCGAGCTCTGGAACAAGATGAGGGAGGTGCCTGAGGGCGCCTACGAGGTGAAGGTCGAGGGCTACATGTGGGGCTGGGACATCACCTACCCCGAAGGGGCGACGGCGACCAACGAGCTCAGAGTGCCGGTAGGCAAGGCCATAAAGGTCAACATCTCGAGCAGGGACGTCCTGCACAGCTTCTTCATCCCGGACTACAGGGTCAAGTGGGACGCCGTGCCCGGCATGAACACCTATCTCTGGTTCAGCGCTAATGAGCCCGGAGAGCATGTCATGACCTGCGCCGAGTACTGCGGGACCATGCACTCGGGCATGTTCGGCAAGGTCATAGCCATGCCCGAGGCAGAGTTCGAGGAATGGCTCAAGGCGAACAGCCCGGTCAACACTAACGCCCCGGATAAAAAGGCATAGCAGGCTGCTGAAAAAGTCCATCTGCTTGTCAAGTCGCGGAGTCACTGCGACGTACGGCAAAGAGTACGCCTCATTCCTCGCTCCCCGGTTTAATAGGGGGCCTCGCATATGGAGCTTTTTGAGCAGCCTGAATAACGGTTTTTCTAATCACATTGGGAGGCCAAAATGAGTTCAACCATTTTACACGAAAGGGTGGAGACCTCCGTGGGGGCGTCGCGCTTCAGCCTCAAGGAATGGATCTTCACCACGGACCACAAGAGGGTGGCGGTCCTTTACATGATAGGCGCGTTCGCCGCCTTCTTCGTGGCCGGCATGATGGCCATGCTCATGAGGACCGAGCTCGCGAGCCTCGGGCCTACCGTCACCGAGAACCCTAACACCTATAACGTATGGCTTTACTTCCACGGCGCGGCCATGATCCTCGGCTACCAGATACCGGCCCTCACGGGGTTTTTCGCCAATTACTACGTCCCCCTGATGATCGGCGCGAAGGACGTGGCCTTCCCGAGGGTCAACGCGCTTAGCGTATGGCTCTTCTGGATGGGCATAGTGATGGCGCTCCTGACCTTCGTCATCCCCGACCCGCCGGACGTGATGTGGACCGGATACCCGCCCTATTCGATAATCACCGGCGGCAACACGGCATTCTACACCTTCACGGTCCTCCTTATGGGCTTCTCCTCCATCGCCGGCGGCGTCAACTTCCTCACGACCATAATGTACATGAGGGCGCCCGGCATGACCTGGGGCAAGCTCAACATGTTCATCTGGTGCACGCTCGCGGCATTCATAATCCAGCTCATATTCGTGCCCATTCTCGGTGTTGCCGTGACCATGCTGACCCTCGACAAGTACGCAGGCACCCACTTCTTCGACGCGGCGGCCGGAGGGAGCGCGCTCATATACGAGAACCTCTTCTGGTTCTACTCGCACCCGGCAGTCTACGTAATATTCCTTCCTGCAATAGGCATCATCTACGAGATAGTGGCGACGTTCGCCCGGAACGCCATCTTCAATTACAAGAAGATAGTCTACTACGGAGTGATGGGCGTCGTGGCCCTGGGCGGCATCGTCTGGGCGCACCACCTCTACGTCGCTGGCATACCCAACTGGCTGGTGCTCCTGCAGGTCTTCAGCACGCTCATAATAAGCGTGCCGGTCGGCCTTCTCATGATAGGCCTCCTGGGCACGCTCTACAGGGGCTCGATACACTACGGCACGCCGATGCTCTATGCCGCGGGCTTCCTCTTCCTCTTCCTCATAGGGGGGCTCACCGGCATACCCAACGCCATGTCGGCCATCTATGTGCACCTCACGGACACATACTGGATGCCGGGGCACTTCCACTACGTCATGGCCATATCCATGACAACGGCCATAATCGGGGGCACATATTACGTCTTTCCCAAGATGACCGGGCGCATGTACAGCGAAACGCTCGGCAGGATAGGGTTCGCCCTTTTCTTCATAGGCGTGAACATCACCTTCATGCTGACCATGATAATGGGCGTCAAGGGCATGCCCAGGCGCTACTACGACTACCAGCAGTTCCCGCAGATAGAGCCCCTTCAGCAGTGGGCGACAATAGGCTCGTACATAATCTTCCTCGGCGCGCTCGTGGTCCTCATCTCGTGGATACACGGAGCGTTCTGGGGCAAGAAAGCGCCGCAGAACCCCTGGGGGTCGCGTTCGCTCGAGTGGACGCACGCCTCGTCTCCGCCTCCCCCTGGCAACTGGGGCGGTGACGTCAAAATACCGGAGGACTGGGATCCGTACGGGTACGGAAAGTGACGCAAACAGGGGAGGGGCAGATTGGCAAAATCGGGAACAGTCGTTTTCCCGCCCGTTGATGAGAAGGAGGGCTGCCCGGCCTGCGGGCCGGGCAGATGCCCGGTATTCGTAAGGTGCGCCCTTACCAGGGCTACGCAAGAGCGCCCGGCTAATGGAGGGACCGATGACACAGATATCTAGATACCTGCCGCTCTTCAAATTGAGGATCTGCTGGCTCATAACCTTGAGCGCCCTGGTGGGCCTCGCGGCAGTCCCTTCCGGCGCTGCCCCGCTCACTATTGCCGTCCTCGCTCTGGCCACGTTGACCTCGTCTGCGGCCGCGAGCGCGCTCAACCATTACTTTGACAGGGACATCGACACCGTCATGAAGAGGACGAGCGGAAGGCCCCTGGCAGGGGCGTCCTCGCCGCTGGTCGCGCCGATAGCGGCATTGGTCCTGCTGGCAATGTCTGCGGGCTTATCTGTCTGGAAGCTCAACTACATGGCCGCTCTCCACCTTTTCCTGGGCGCCTTCGTCTACGCGGTCGTCTATACCGTCTGGCTCAAGAGACGGAGCTGGCTCAATATCATAATCGGCGGCCTTGCCGGAAGCTTTGCCGTGCTCGCTGGCGGCGCTTCGGCAGAGCCGGGGCTCTGCCTCGAGCCCGTACTCCTCGCGGTCGTCATGTTCTTCTGGACGCCATCGCATTTCTGGAGCTTTGCGATTGTCCACAGGGACGACTATGAAAAGGCCGGCGTGCCCATGCTCCCCAATGTCGTCGGCGACGAGAGGGCGGCGAAGTACATCCTCCTCAATACCATTCTCCTCGTCGTCTCATCGGCAATACCGGTCGTTTTGGGACTTTTCGGCGCTGTCTATGCAGTTGCCGCGCTTGCGGCAGGCGCGTACTTCCTCTACTGGAACGCGATGATGGTATTGAACACGACAAAACAGCTCGCGTGGAAGAACTTCAAGGCCTCTATGGCCTACCTCGGGATACTCTTTGCCGGGGTGCTCATCGAGGTGCTCGTAAGGTGAGAGCCGTGAAAATAATAAGGCTATTCATGCTGGCGCTCTTCCTGGCCCTTCCGATTGCGGCATATGCAGAGGTGATGCCCGGAGGTCGCCTCACCGACCAGAAGCTCATTGACCAGGATGGAAGGCCCCTTGCCTTGAGCGAGCTCTACGGAAAGCCCCTGGTCCTGAGCTTCATCTACACCACTTGCGAGCATACATGCGGCACTCTGACCGCGAGCCTCAGGAAGGCCTTTGACGCGCATGGGTCAGGCCCTGGCAACGGCTTCACCTCACTCACCGTGGGCTTTGACGCTGCCAGGGACACCCCTGCCGCGCTCAACGAGTATGGAAGGCAGTTCACGGAGGATTTCCGCGGGTGGAGGTTCGCCTCAGGCGACGAGGCCTCTCTGGCAAAGCTCATGAGGGAGGCAGGTTTCTCATTTCGGAAGACCGAGGGGGGTTTTGACCATCCCAACATGGCCATAGTCATCGGCCCTGACGGCAGGATATTCCAGAGGCTCTACGGGGTCGAGATCGAGGGCGCGGCGCTCATCGATTCCATTGCGCGGTCGCGCGAGCTCGACAGCCCTCAATACGGCGAGGCCCCGTCCGGCCTCATAGGCTTCCTCAAGAGCCTCTGCTACAGCTATGACGAGCGGACCGGCGCCTATGTGCCGGACTATAACTTTATCGCAGTCGTGCTGCTGGGGTTCCTCGTCCAGTGCATGATGGCTTCGATAGCCGTCTATGTCTACTATTCGGCCAAAAAGAGATGACTATGGAACGGCTGCCTTCGCCTGTCTTCCCAGCGACCGATCTCCCCTGATTTTTTCAGGTGATCTCATCGATGCGGGCTCCTGAGCTGCGCTTTGGAGCCTGCCAGCACGCCCACCCACCCGCCCACTTTCTTTGCCTCTCCCCAAAAAAGTATTGACAGCGGTTCTTTTCTGGTGTAAATGAAATTGAAAATCAATTTCAAAAAGGCGGCGAGTGCTTCCGGGGCATGTCGCTGCCTCTTCCAGGGAGAAAGGAGTTGGGTCATGGGTCATTCAAGAGGTGCGGCTGTTGCTCTGGCTGCCTTAATATTGCTTGGATGCGCATCAGGCGCGGCAGCTGAGGAGAGCGAGATAGGGGAGCTTAACAGGAAAGTGGAGATACTGACCGAAGAGGTCGAAAAGCTCAAGCTCGGCGGCGTGGCAGAGGACAGTTATGAAAGTTACAGCGGCCTGGGACCAGCGGCCTCCAAGGTCTACGGGCTCAAGGACGGTCTCTCCATCGGCGGTTACGGTGAGATATTCTATGCCAGCTACGGCGACGATACGAAAAAAGACCTGGCGGACACGCTCCGTTTCATCCTGTACTCGGGCTACAAGTTCACTGACAGGATAATACTAAACGCGGAGATCGAGTTCGAGCACGCCAACGAGGTCTTCGTAGAGTTCGCCTACATCGATTTCCTCATAGACCCCGCCTTCAATCTGAGGCCTGGCCTTTTGCTGGTGCCCTTCGGCATAACGAACGAGATGCACGAGCCGACGGTCTATAACGGCGTCCAGCGGCCTGAGGTCGAAAGGAACATCATCCCGACTACCTGGCGCGATATAGGCATCATGGCCCACGGCGAGGCCGGAGGCCTCGCTTACAAGGCCGCCGTTCTGAACGGCATGAAGTCGGACGGCTTCAGAAAGGCCGACTGGATAAGGAACGGCAGGTACAAGGGGACGAGCGCCAACGCGGAGAACCTCGCCTATGTAGTCAACCTCGAGTATGAAGTCGCCGGGGGCCTTACCGCTGGCGGCAGTTACTACTTCGGCGGGTCTGGTACCGGGGCCGGCGGCAGTGAGGTAGAGGCCAATGAGAAAAAGGCCGATGTGAGCCTCTGGGAGATGCATGCGTTATACAAGCGCGGCGGACTGGACCTGAGGGGCCTTTATGTGGAGGGCAGGCTCGACGGCAACGACGCCTTTGAGGCCGCGCCCCCCGGAAGCGTTGGCAAGAAGGTGAAGGGCTGGTACGCGGAGGCGGCCTATGACGTCATGCCCCATATAAGGCCCATGACCGAAATGTCGCTTTCGCCTTTCGTGCGCTACGAGGATTATGACACCCATGCCGGCGTATTCAGCGGCCCGCGCGATGCCTCCCAGCACCGGTTGATAACCACTGTCGGGCTTGGTTTCAAGCCCGTGCAGAACGTCGTCATAAAGGCCGACTACCAGATGAGGGACACGGATTCGTCGCTGCCCTCGGGCAAGGGCGCGGGCCTTGACGAGAACAAGATAGACCAGTTGAACCTCGGAGTAGGTTTCATATTTTAGCGGATTGGAAAGGTGGCATATGGGACCGGAAAATCGATCATTCTTCCTCCGAGACCTTCGGACGGTAACTGCTGCCCTCCTGAAGGCTGCGACCGGTTTCCTGGTCCTTATGGCGCTCCTCCTGTGGGCCGACTCCCTCTTCGCAAAGGTGTTCGCAACGAGGGAGGAGGCCCTGGCGAGGACCTTCCCGGGGCTGGAGATAAAAAAGGAGTCCGTCTTTCTTGACGAGAAAGAGATGGCCGATATAGAGAGGGCCTCCGGCGTGAGGCCCGCGTCAAAGCTCTTTACATATTACTCCGCCATCGGGAAAGACGGGGGCATCGCAGGGTTCGCGGTCATGGAGAGCCACATGGTGAGGACAAAGCCCGAGGTCTATATGGCGGTGGTCAGGCCGGACGGGACGCTCAAGTCTGTCGAGATACTGGCCTTTTACGAGCCCCCGGAGTATATGCCGTCAAAGAGGTGGCTGGAGCAGTTCAGCGGGAAAACGCTCTCGGAGAGGCTCTGGATAAACAGGGATATACAGGCCATATCAGGGGCCACTTTGTCCTCCTATGGGCTTACGAGGGAGGTCAGAAAGGCGCTCGCGTCTATCGAGGTCATTGCGCGGCGGAACAAAAAAAGATGAAATATCTGAAAGACGGAAATTTTCCACAGAACAGGCTTTTGAAGATAGTCCTTTTCACCGGGCTTGCATACCTGGCGTCCTCTCACCTGTCCGGCGTTATCATTCACGCGTACAGGACAGGTTTCACGTACTCAGCGACGGTTGAGAAGTATCTCGGCGCAGAGGAGAAATTCATGAACCCCGTATCTCTGCAGGGGCTTCTTGAGATCACCCACATGCACATGTTCTCTATAGGCATCGGCATACTGCTGGCCGGCCACCTGGCCGCATTCACGCCTCTTCCCGGCAGACTCAAGGCTGTGCTCGCGCTCGCTCCCGTTGTCTCGGGCTTCCTTGAAGTCCTCTCGGGCTGGCTGATCGTATATTGCTCTGCCCTTTTCGCTTACCTGAAGATCGCCTCTGTCCTCGTCTTCGAGATATCGTTCGCGGCCCTGCTTGCAGCCGCGTTTTTCGCGGTTGCCGCCTGTGACCGCAAGCCGCCCGGTCCAGGCGGCGCGCATAAAGCCGGGTAGGCCTGTCCGGGTCAAGTGGCTGCGTTGTCCCATGTTGCCTGCTGTGATATAATGAGGATGAAAATGGTTCGAGTCGGCAGGTGTCTTTTTTGCCATATGAACAGCTTGAAGGAAATAATAGAATGGCTTACCTGGCTGGAGGAGACGGCGTCCAGGGTCTATGAAAAGGCCGCTGCCATGTACCAGGACGACAGGG
>CAZDUP010000124.1:0-7413 GCA_964508625.1 uncultured Thermodesulfobacteriota bacterium | reverse complement strand
ATGATTTACCGGAAGCAGACCGGAATGGAAGCGGACGTAGTAGGCGAGGAGCCATGAGAAGGCAATTATGACGAGGTCCGACAAAAAGAGCAGGCTCTCAAAGAGCTGGCTGTGCTTTTTTAGCATATCCGCTCCTCGTGAACTCGAGATACCTTGCCTCTATGGATTTCAACAGCCTGTCCTTGAAAACACTCCTGTCAAAACCGAGCGCGTGCTCCCTTATGGCCTCTGGCCTGAAGAGGGACTCACTCCTCTCGAATACTGATACTGCCTCCTTCAGGGCCGTTGGGTCCTGCTCCATGAAAAAGATGCCGGTCGCATTCTTCCCGGTATCGGGCGGTACTACGGTCTCGAGCGCGCCCCCCCTGCCAAAGGCTATGACAGGCCTGCCCGAGGCCATTGCCTCGAGAGGGACTATGCCAAAGTCCTCCTCGCCGGGGAATATGAGCGCCCTCGCCCCCTGGTAAAGCCTGGTGAGCTCTGAATCTGTCTTCCAGCCAGTGAACTCGACATTTGCGCTGGCGAGCTTTTTAAGCCTCTTCTCCTCAGGCCCCTTCCCGGCGATGACTAGCCGCCTGCCTGACGTGTTCAGCGCCCGGATGGCCAGGTCAACGCGCTTGTACGGGACAAAAGCCGAGGCAATGAGGTAGTAATCACCCCGGAGGCCGTTGTACGAGAACCTGGAGCAATCGACAGGCGGATGGATTACCTCAGCATCCCTGCCGTAATACCTGTTGACCTTTCGAGCTATGTTCCATGAGTTTGCAATGAAGTGGTCGACCCTGCTCGCGGAGGCCGCGTCCCAAAGCCTCAGGTAATGGGCGACGGCGCTCGCGAGAATTGAGCTTATGCCGCGCCTTGCCCCAAGATATTCATGGTACATGTCCCAGACATAGCGCATGGGGGTATGTATGTAGCAGACGTGAAGCGCATTTGGCGGAGGTATGACGCCCTTTGCCACGCAGTGGCTCGTGGATATGACAAGGTCGTAGCCCTTGAGGCTCATGGCCTCTATTGCCAGGGGAAAGAGCGGCAGATAGCCCCTGTACGACTTTTTCGCAAAGGGCAGCATCTGGATGAATGAGGTTACTATCCTCCTTCCCTCGATGCTCTTCGCAACGCTCCCCCTGTCATGGACAAGGGTGTAGAGGTCGGCAGCAGGGAAGCTCTCGCAAAGGACGCTCAAGACCTTCTCCCCGCCCCTCATGCCTGTAAGCCAGTCGTGTACGAGGGCGACTTTCAAAGACGGTCATCCTTTATGGGGCTATCAATTGTACGGATTGGATTGTACGGATTTGTACTCCGAAAAGAGTATAATGCACGATTTCCGGTAGTCAAATGAAGGAGGGGTCCTGATGTGTGGCCGCGTGGCGCGGGACTCCTTTCAGGCAGAATCCAACTCCGGGGTGTCCATGGAAGGACTCTCCGCCAGTCGGCGCATGGCGCTGAATGCCCCGGCATAGCCCATCAAAAGGCCGCTCGGCCATCTCCTCGAATAAAATACGTGCTCGCATGGCGCGACCTCTCCGGCAGGAGTTATTGCGCAGGAATATCCCGTGCACGAGCAGCCCTTTGCGCCCGGCTTCTTGATCTCGACCGGAGCACCGCCTTTTCTCAGGCTTTCGACCACGCCGAGGGCATCCCTGTACTCTGCCGGTCCAGGGGAGATGGCTTCCAGGTAATATCTGTTTGACGCGTGCGCGAAGGCATGTATCGGCTCAAAGGTCATCCTTACGCCAAGAGAGGCCGCGTCCTCTGCCATCTCCGTCAGATATGCGATGTTGCCCTTTGTAAGCACCACGTTGACGCTCACGTCCAGCCCCGCGTCTTTTGCGGACCTGATGCCTGCTATCACCTGCGAATAGCTCCCTTCCATTCGCTCCTTCTCATGGACAAAAGCCGGGCCCCCGAGGCTCACGACAAGGCTGTCGAGCAACGATAGCTTCTCAATGTTCTGCTCCACAAGGGAGCCGTTTGTCGCGAGCGCGGTCGAGACCCCTTTTTTCACGGCATGGGAGATGAGCTCGCCAATGTCGTCGCGCATGAGCGGCTCGCCGCCGTCGAACCGGAGCCGTCTCATTCCTAGCGAATAGAACTCGTCTATCATTGCAATCGCCTGAGAGGTCGAGATCTCGTCATCCCTTAGCCGCCAGATATCGCAATAGGCGCACATGAAGTTGCACCTGCAGGTTGATATCATGGTGACCGAAAGCGGATATTCTATTGACGTCGAGGCGCGTGAGCATGCGCCTGATCGGCTGATAAGCTCTTTCATCAATATACCATTGACGGAGAGTGCAGGCCGGAGTGCCTGCCCTATAATTAACTTACGGATTGAAGGAAGCCGGCTGCGGGGATAGCCGGCCTGAGACTATATGGCCTCTGGAAGCGGAGCGCCCTTTTCGTACTCTGCCTGGACCTTCCTGTACTCGACCATTACCTGTTCTTCGAGGCGCTGCCTCGTGGGCTTATCCAGCGGATGGACAAGGTCCCTGTACGTGCCGTCCTTCATCTTCTTGGCCGGCATGGCCACGAAATACCCTGTAGTGCCCTTGATGACCTTCATGTCGCGGACGACAAAGCAGTCGTCGAGCTTGATTGTGACATAGGCCTTCAACTTCTCATCCCCGTCCACCGGAAGAACCTTTATCTCGGTAATGCGCATCTCTCCCCCTCCTGATAGTGTTATTTTTCAACCCCAAAGACAACGCTGCACACCATGCGTTGCACCCGGATTCCCGCAGTACGGAGCGATGATATCTATTTGCAACGGGTGTGCCAAAGCAGGATGTAAAAAAATATTAAGTCTAATTAACGGGATGGATAGGAATGATGAAAGAGACAGTTTTGAAAACGGCCCAATTCCATGTGCATCGAGCACAATATGATGTGCGCGATGCGCACATCATGAGGAAAAGACCGGGCTTTTTCCGAGCGGCAATTCACCGCTAAAAGGCATTTCAATGCCGTTGACTTCAAATAGGCTTTGCTTTAATCTATAGCCCATGAAAAAACTTACATACAGACTATCCGGCGTAAATATCGATGAAGGCAACAGGCTCGTTGGCCTCATAAAGCCTGCCGTGCGCTCGACCTACAGGAAAGAGGTCATGGGCGACATCGGCGGCTTCGGCGGCCTCTTCTCAGGCTCTTTCAAAGGCATGAAGGAGCCGGTGCTCGTATCCTCAACAGACGGGGTCGGCACCAAGCTCATGGCCGCATTCATGGCTGACAGGCACGACACGGTCGGCATAGACCTCGTTGCAATGAGCGTCAACGACATACTGGTAAGCGGCGCTGAGCCGCTCTTTTTCCTCGATTACTTCGCGACCGGCAAGCTCGACGCAAAAAGGGCCGCTGCCGTTGTAAAGGGCATTGCAAAGGGCTGCAAGATGGCGGGCTGCGCCCTTTTGGGCGGCGAGACGGCCGAGATGCCCGGACTCTACTCGCCGGGAGAGTATGACCTGGCAGGATTCGCGGTCGGCGTCGTGGACAGGAAGCGGATAATCGACGGGTCAAGGATCAAGGCAGGTGACAGGATAATCGGCCTTGCATCGAGCGGCCTTCACAGCAACGGCTATTCGCTCGCGAGAAAGATAATCTTCGATGTTCTCAAATTAAAGATAAGCTCGCGGCCAAAGGGCTTCAGGGAAACTATTGGCTCAGTCCTCCTCACCCCCACCCGCATATACGTCAAGCCCGTGCTCGCGCTCATGCGCGAGATAGAGGTCCTCGGCATGGCGCATATAACTGGCGGCGGCTTCACAGACAACATCCCGAGGGTCTTGCCCGAGAACGTAAAGGCCGTGATCGAGCGCGGCTCGTGGAAGGCCCCGCGGATTTTCAGCTTGCTAAAGGACGGCGGCTCGGTCGATGAGACAGAGATGCTCCGCACATTCAACTGCGGCATAGGCCTTGTCATCGTTGTCCGGGCAAAGGACGAGGCTAAGGCAGTGAAAAGGCTCAAGGCCCTGGGCGAGAGGCCATTTGCCATAGGCACAATCGGGCGGCGCACTGGCAAAGGCCCACAGGTTGAGTTCACTGGGAATAAGGGTATACTTTAATGGTCAACATAGGCGTGCTCGTCTCAGGGAGCGGCACCAACCTCCAGTCGATAATAGACGCCGTCGAGGCGGGCAGGCTTCAGGCGTCGATAAAGGTCATAATCAGCAACAGGCCTGACGCCTATGCCCTTGAGAGGGCGAAAAAGCACGGCATAGCCACGGCCGTGGTGAGGGTAAAGGACTTCCCTGAAAGGGAGGCCTTTGACGCAGAGGTACTGCGGGTACTGCGCGAAAACGGCGTTGAGCTCATTGTCCTCGCCGGGTTCATGCGCATCGTCTCAAGGGTCCTGCTCGACGCCTATCACATGCGGATAATGAACATACACCCATCTCTGCTCCCCTCTTTTCCCGGCCTCGAGGTGCAGAAGGCCAGCCTCGAGTACGGCGTGAAGTTCTCGGGCTGCACAGTTCATTTCGTTGATGGCGGCCTGGACAGCGGCCCCATCATCATCCAGGCCGTTGTGCCTGTAAAGGACGAGGACACAACCGAATCCCTGTCAAAGCGCATCCTGGCTGAAGAGCACAGGATATATCCCCAGGCAATACAGCTCTTCTCGGAAGGCAGGCTCGAAGTAAGGGGCCGGAGGGTCTTCATAAGGGGCAGCCAGCCCCCGGCAAGCGCAGTTACAAACCCGCAAATAACAATTTAGCCACCAATCTCCAACCCCGTTGATCTTTAATCTCCCTCCTTTTGATGGGAGGGACAAAGGGAAGGGTGAATTCCGATTGATCGACAGACCTGTCATCGTCAGCGCCTGCCTTCTGGGCCTGCGCACCCGCTATGACGGCGGGGATGCCTTCAGCATCGAGGCCGTCACCCTGATCGAGGGCAGGACCATTGTGCCTGTCTGCCCTGAGCAGCTCGGCGGGCTCTCAACGCCAAGGCCAGCCTCGGAGATAGCAATGGGCGACGGTTACGAGGTGCTCGAAGGCGGAACAAAGGTCATTGACGAGCTCGGAGCAGACGTAACGCTCAAGTTCGTTAAGGGCGCAATGGACGTTCTTCAGATAGCGCGCCTTACCGGAGCGGCAGAGGCATTCCTCAAGGAAAAAAGCCCGTCATGCGGCGTTGGCACGATCTGCAGGGACAGCCAGTGCATCAACGGCATAGGTGTTACGGCAGCGCTTTTGAAAAAAGAGGGGCTGCTGCTCAAGGGGTTTTAAATCAGACAGACGGGGGTTTTAGCATGAAAATAACCTGGCAGGGTCATTCCTGTTTCATCGTGGAGGCGGACGGCAAGTCAATCATCATCGACCCGTTCCTCAGCGCGAACCCGCTCGCGAAGATAAAGCTTGAGGCCGTAAAGGTGGACGCGATACTCGTCACACACGGCCACTTCGACCATCTGGGCGACGCTGTCGAGATATCGAAGGCCGCAAAGGCCCCGATCATCGGTACGTTCGAGCTCGTCAACTACTGCACTGCCAAGGGCGCGACAGGCCACCCAATGCACATCGGAGGCAGCTACAACTTCCCATTCGGCAGGGTCAAGCTCACGATAGCGCACCACGGCTCCACGACAGACACCGGCCCTGTCGGAAACCCCTGCGGCTTTATCGTCAACATGGGCGGCAAGACCATATACCACGCCGGCGACACGGGCCTCTTCTCGGACATGGCATTGATAGGAGAGATAAACCAGATAGACTGCGCCATGCTCCCCATTGGCGACAACTTCACAATGGGCATAGAGGACGCTGCCCGGGCAGTCGGATTCTTAAGGGCTAAAGCCGTCATCCCCATGCACTACAACACCTTTGACGTAATCAGGCAGGACCCGGAGGCGTTCAGACAGAGGCTGACAGGAAAGCCGGTGAAGGTGGTCGTCCTGAACCCGGGAGAGAGCGTGGATATCTGATCTGAGACAATCGCTAAAAGCCCCTATTTTGAATGAGGGGCTTTTTTATACAGCCGAGCTTGCAGCATGAGGAATGGCTGGCGGGCCGGATACGGCGAACTTGCCCACGTACCAGTAATACTTCAGGAACTCCAGACCCAGAAGGCCCATGCTCTTGCCTGTCCACCATCGTTCGGTGTCGAAGTTGGGGGTAGTTACGCTCCAGGCCTCTACCTTGATATCCGGCGGCATTATCTTCGTGAATATGTAATGGGCCCTCTTGACGTGATAGCCCGAGGTTATGAGGACCATTGACTTCAATCCCCTCTCCTCCAGTATCTTCCTCACCTCGAGGGCGTTCTCGTAGGTGCTGGTAGAGCGCTTCTCCAATACGATTTTCGTGCGCTCAACGGTATTTACCCTGTTGAGGAATATGGCGTCGAGGTCAGCGTCCTCGTGCACGCCGCTCAGGATGAGCACCCCGCCCCTGCCCTTCCTGAACTGGGTCAAGCCCTCGGCTGTCCTGCCCCTGCCGCCAGTGAGGACTACAATGGCGTCAGCGCCCTTGCCTGCTGACCTGTACCCCCTCGTATCCTTGACGAAATCGAAAAAGAGCCACGCAAAAGCGGCAATAGAGGCCAGAATGGCTGAAATTATGAAGATTTTAGCTGTTTTCATCAGTTACGGCCGCGTCCGGGCAGCCGGGTCATCCATTTTATAGCATTGTTTTTTAAAAACTACTTGCAATACACGGGATGTTGTGCTAAAAATACAAATTCAATAATTTTTGGAGGTAACCCAACATGGCAGCTACATGTGAAATATGCGGAAAAGGCCCTTCCTTCGGGAACAACGTCAGCCATGCCAACAACAAGACCAAGAGAAGGTGGAACCCGAACCTTCAGACCGTAAAGGCCGTAAGGAACGGCCAGGTGAAGAAGATCCGCGTTTGCAGCAGGTGCCTCCGTTCAGGGGCAGTCACAAAGGCCGCCTGATCCACACGTCTTCCTAATGCCTGCCGGAGACGGCAGGCATTTTTTATTCCTACTCCTCATCCCCCACCACAGCAATCGCATCGATTTCAACCAGAACGCCCTTTGGCAGGGCGCTGACCTCTACCGTAGCCCTCGCCGGATAGGGCGCGCTGAAGAACTCTCCGTATGTCCCATTCATCTCGGCAAAGTTCGAGAGGTCCTTTAGGTATACTGTCGTCTTGACAACGTCCTTCATGGACGCGCCAGCCTCTTCGAGCACCCCCAGGAGGTTCTTCAGGACCTGCCTGGTCTGGCCGCCTATGTCCTTTGACAACACCTCTCCGGATGACGGCTCTATGGGTATCTGGCCCGAAAGAAACAGGAACCTTCCCATCCGTATGCCCTGCGAATATGGGCCAATTGCGCCGGGCGCATTCCTGCTTTTAATCTCTTCTTTTTTCATGGCACCCCTTAAAAAATCAGTGTTCAATAGACCCGGTTCACTCTCCCCTCCCTTGACGGGAGGGGAATAAGGGG
>CAZDUP010000123.1:6922-7499 GCA_964508625.1 uncultured Thermodesulfobacteriota bacterium | reverse complement strand
GTCGCAGCGACGAGCGACGAAGACAACGCAGCAGATGGACTTTTTCAGCAGCCTTCAGATATTTTACATCTAATCGCGGAGTAGTACAATGTTCGGGCTCGGCACCACAGAGCTTATAGTAATACTCGTCATCATCCTCGTCCTCTTTGGCGCCGGGAAGCTGCCTGAGATTGGCTCAGGACTTGGCAAGGCCATAAAGAACTTCAAGCGCTCATCGAGCGAGAACGACATCGACGTCACCAAGGACGAAAAGGACAAGCTCAAGAAGTAAGTCCCCTCCTCGCCCTATCCCTTTCCACCCTTATCTTCCAATACCTCCTTCGCAGCCTGTTTTACCTCCGGGTGTATGGTCGTATCTTCGGATATGGCCGCGAGGTCCTGCACGAGCATGAACTCGACGAGCGCTATTGATACCCGCGTCGGCGTGTACGGGTTTCTAGATACGGCCTTCTGAACGTCATATCTCTTGGACCACTTCCTGTGGAGGGCCACTCGCTTCAATACCACGGGCGAGTTCGGCCGCTTGGAGGCGATCTTCAGGACCTCTCTCTCGGTTAGCCGGGGGTTGTTGAGTAGG
>CAZDUP010000123.1:0-6912 GCA_964508625.1 uncultured Thermodesulfobacteriota bacterium | reverse complement strand
AGGGTCTGAGAGGAGTTTTTCAAGATTCTTAATGAGGTGAGACTTTGCGAGGCTACGTCTCTGGCCAAGCGTAAGGTGGGCCGTCTTTATGAACTCCTCCTCTTCATAGCCGCTCACGCCCTCTCTGTGGGCTTCGAATTCGGTGAAGAAGCGCGCCACCCGTGCAAGACCGAGGCGCAAAGAGGCGAGATAGATCGAATCGTAAATGGATTGGCCCAGGCCTTCGAGCAGGCCGTCGTTGTCCACCAGCATGGCGCGGACAATCGCTGCCCCGGCGTCCTCAGGGCCTTTTTTCAATATTATCCCGATTATCCTGGAGCCGTCCTCAGGTGTAAGGGAGGCGAGCGTCCTTGAGAAGAGGGCGAGCCTCATGCTGCCCTCGGGCAATGCCGCGAGGTCAATGAGGAGCCTGGCTGTGATTGCCTCAGGGCTCTGCATGAGGATTGTTCCGGGGCTATCTCACTATGTCGAGGCCGTACTCTGCCACGCCATCGGCCTCGGTGAAGATGACCATCACGGGCACAGTGCCCTTGGGCGGTATTATGCCGCCAGAGGGGTCCTTGAAGGCCCTCTGGAGGTCTTCAAGCGGCATGTTCCTTACGTCGTCCATCGTGACTATCCGGCCGGGCGAGACCGAGCGGGAGCCTATCTTGTCCCCGTCATCGTTGTAGATAATGCCTGTGGCTGCCTTGATGGGCTGCGGCTCGCCGGTTATGTTCTTAACGCGGGCCTCTATCACGAAGAGCTTGCCAAAGTTCTTGTTCTCCTCGTAGAAGCCCTTTATCGTCTCTATCTCGACGGTCTTCAATTGGCTCGTGGCAGGCGGCATGAGCGTGCGGGCGAGCTTGTCGATTACGCCCGTATAGTAGACAAAGCCTCCGCCGAGGACGATTATGAGTATGGCGGCCACAAGGCCCATGTTGCCAGAGCGCTCTTTTCTCACGGGCGGTTCCTCGACATGGTCGCTGAACGACGGCAGGTCCTCGCGGGTGATGTTATGAGCGAGGACCTCTTTGAAGTCCTCTGCAGCCTCGTCAGATTCCGCGTCATCGGGCTCCTTTAATGCAACCGGGGACTTTTGCTCCTCAGCCCTGCCCCCCCTCGTATATCCGGATGCATATCCGGATACGGCCGGGGCCTTTGCCATTGGCGCATCAGCCGCGCTCTCCTGCGGCTCTTCCCAGAGCTCTTCCGCGCCCTTTGCAGGCCTGGGCGCGGGCTCCTCGGTTTCTTCTATGTCGAAGCTGAAATCGTCGTCATCCTTGAGGGCGGATTTTGCCTCTCCGCCGTCAAGACCCATATCCCCGTCCGCTGGCGCGCCCCAGCCCTCCTCGCGATCCTTTTCTTCAGTGCGCTCTTCGCTGAAGGAGAAGTCTATGTTGTCGAACGCTGGCGGGGCTGCGGGCTCTTGAGGCTCTTCTGTCCTGGTTGCCTCGAACGACTTCTCAAATTCATCCTCTGAGAAGCTGCCGAAGTCAGGCTTGGTCTCTTCAGGCCTCTTCTCGTCATTTTCCTCCTCAAAGTCAAAGGCCAGGTTTCTCCTGTCCTCTTCCTTTTTCGGAGCGCCCTTTGCCGCAGCGCCCTTCTTCATCTCGTCATTACGAGCTGACGCGGCGGCGCCCACGCCAAAAACCTCTTCGAGCTGTACCTCTTCAGCGGCTGGAGGAGGCGTTACTATGAATACATTCTGGCACTTGGTGCACCTTACCTTCACACCGTTGCCGGTTATGCGGGAATCGTCGAGGCGGAATTTGGTGGAGCATTTATCGCATTTTATTATCATCCCTCTCCCCTGTTACGAGAGTTTTCTTATTTGTAGCATACCGCAAAGGCCCAATTCAAGATAAACTCCTTCTTGACAGTACCTGCTCCGGATTATATGCTTTACCTGGGTAAGAACCCTTTGAATGGAGCTTAAACTTTTCATATCAGCGGCTGAAATCGACCTGATGGCCGGCCGACTCGCGGCCTCCATTAACGCCGACTTCAAGGGCAGAAGGCCTGTGCTCGTCGGCGTGCTCAAGGGCGCGCTCATCTTTCTTTCCGACCTCGTGAGAAAGCTCGATATAGAGCACGAGGTCGACTTCATCCAGACATCCTGCTACGGGTTGAGGGAGACCCCCTCTGACGAGGTCATCATACTCCGCGACATCACCACTGACCTTAAGGGGCGCGACGTAGTCATCGTCGAGGACATCGTTGACCGGGGGCACACTGGCAGGGCCTTGCGGAAGTACTTCTCCGGCAGGGGCGCCAAGTCCGTGAAGATCTGCACGCTTCTGCGCCGCGAAGGGGGCTGCCCTGACCTAGAAATCGACTATATTGGCGCGACCATCGGCAAGGGCTTTGTCGTTGGCTATGGAATGGACTACAAGGAAGGCTACCGTGGGCTCGCGGCCCTCTACCTCATTGAATGAAAGGGAGGAGACGTGGATGGAATACCGGAGCTTATAAAGGGGCTCCTCAAGCCTGAAAGCTATCCTGAACGCCCATCCGCGATAGAGCTCAAACAGACCCACATCTCGTACATCATCCTTACGCCTGAGTTCGTCTACAAGATAAAAAAGCCCGTCAACTTCGGCTTTCTCGACTACACCACGCTCGATAGGCGTTTGTTCCTCTGCGAGGAGGAGGTGCGCCTCAACAGCAGGCTCTCTCCGGCTGCCTATCTCGGCGTAATCGGGATAACAAAAAAAGGCGGCAGATTCTTCATGGGAGGCGCTGGCAAGCCCGTGGAGTACGCCGTAAAGATGAGGCGTCTCGATGAGGGGCGCAAGCTCTCGAGGCTCCTTGAGAGGGGCGAGGCATCTGCCGATGTCATAGAGCGGATAGCGCGTATGATAGCCGCCTTTCACTCATCGGCGGAGACAGACGAACGCATCTCGGGATTCGGCTCGACAGAGAGCATACGCAACAACACCGATGAGAACTTCAGCCAGACAGCCCCGTTCATAGGCGATACTATAAGCGCCGGCCTTTACGCGAAGATACGGGATTTTACGGGCGACTTCCTCTCAGAGAACCGCTCCCTCTTCAAAAGCCGCATGGAAGAGGGCTTCATCAGGGACTGCCACGGCGACATACACGCAGAGCATGTCTTTGTCGAGAACGGCATGGAGATAATCGACTGCATAGAATTTAACGAGCGATTCCGCTACTCGGACGTCATCGCTGACGCGGCCTTCCTCTCCATGGACCTCGACTGCTGCAACTGGCACGGCCTCTCGGAAGCCTTCGACAGGGCATACCTTGCTGCCACCGGGGATTACCAGGGGGCGCGCCTCATGGATTTCTACAGGTGCTACCGCGCCTATGTGCGGGGCAAGGTCGAGGGCTTGAAGGCCGATGAGACAGAGGTCGATGAAAAGGAGCGGGACTATGCCTTCGTAAAGTCCTGCCTTCATTTCTACCTCTCAGGCCTCTACGCCTCTGGCGGCTTCATGCCGATGATGCTCGTTGTCTGCGGCCCTTCTGGCACAGGCAAATCGACCCTTGCTTTTGAGCTATCGAGGCAGACGGGCTTTGTCCACCTCTCATCTGACAGGATAAGGAAGGAGATTGCCGGGGTCCCGGCCGAAGAGAGGAGAAAAGAGCCGTTCGGCAGCGGCATATACTCAGATGAGTTCACGGCAAGGACATACGCCGAGCTGATAATCAGGGCGCAGACCCTTCTAAAGGAAGGCCGCTCTGTTGTGGTCGATGCGACCTTTGGAAAGCGGGCCCATTTATTGGAGGCGAAAAAGGCTGCCAAAGACGCGAGGGCGGCCTTCAGGATAGTGGAATGCACTGCCCAAAACTCGACCATACGCGAGAGGCTCTTGAAGAGGGCTGCCTCCACCGAGGGCGTTTCTGACGCTGACTGGGAGATATATTTGAGGCAGAAGGCCCTCTTTGAGGAGATACGGGAGCCGCACGCGAAGTTGACGGCTGAGGAGCCGTTCTCAGCTGGGCTTAAGCGGGTAGCCCGGGCAATTTTCGGTTGAGCCTTTCTTCCCCTTGTGCTTTAATCTTTCGATGGGAAAAGCAGTGGTTCTTGTAAGCGGCGGCATGGACAGCGCCGTAACCGCGGCAATTGCCGCGGCAGCAGGCGAATGCGCCTTTCTCCATGTCAACTACGGGCAGAGGACCGAGGGCAGAGAGCTTAGCGCCTTTACAAGGATAGCCGACCACTATGCTATCGGGGAACGCCTCGTAGTGGATATAAGCCATTTGAAGCAGATAGGCGGCTCTGCCCTCACGGACGGGAATATCGACGTGCCGCAGGGCAGCCTCGGCGCAAAGGACGTGCCGATCACATACGTGCCTTTCAGGAACGCGCACCTCCTGTCCATAGCAGTATCGTGGGCAGAGGTCATCGGCGCTGAGGATGTTTACATAGGCGCGGTCGAGGAAGACAGCTCAGGATACCCGGACTGCACAAAGGACTTCTTCTCGGCATTTGAGAGGGCCGCGAACCTCGGCACAAGGCCGGAGACGAAGATACGGATAGTCACCCCGCTTATAAATCTCAGGAAATCGGATATAGTGAACAAGGGAGTAGAGCTCGGCGCGCCACTTGAGCTTACATGGTCGTGCTACAAGGATTCCGACGAGGCGTGCGGAGAATGCGATTCGTGCCTTTTGCGCCTCAGGGGCTTCAGGGAGGCAGGCGTCAAGGACCCCATCCCCTACCGCAGGGGGAGCGGCGATTAGGAGGCTATAATGACCTTCAAGGAGTTCCTCAAGGTAAAGAAGGGCATCGACACAGAGGGCAGGAACGTATTTGATTTCATGGACGAGTATTACGATGAGTACATGGACTATCTCAAGTCAGTAAAGGACGGCTGCTCTCCGAAGTAGCGGCGGGTCGTTAAAGACCCCCTCACTTGATCCGATGCGGGTTCAGGTTTGCAACTTGAACCCGAATGATTCGTGGGGGGATTTACGAAATTTGGGTTCAATTTGCAAAATTGAACCCGCAAAGAGTGTGCTTATAGCTGTGGCGGCAAGCAGTCCCGGAGATTCTTCGCTTCGCTCAGAATGAAATCAATAATGCCGCGAATTGGCAGGGCAGATGTGGCTTATTTCATGCCTGTTGTCAGGGGAATGGATAAGGATACGGGTATAACGGCTGCCTGAACGGGCCGTAAGGCGAATACGGGCCAAAGGGGTAGGTCGGGCCATACGGGTAGTACGGGCCGTAAGGGCCGTAGAGGCCGCTGAACGGGCCATAATAATAGGGATCTCTGTAGTATTCGGGGAGCGGTTCAAAGGCCTTTACCTCGATGGGCGAGATTATCGGGTACGGGTAATCCATCTTCCCGATCTTGCGCCTCTCGACACCTTTTACAGTGCCTGCGACCGTTATCTTCTTGCCCTTTGAATATATGGTCGTATCGAGGTAGCCTGGCGACTGTATTATGAACCTGCCCCTCGAAGAGCCGTCCTTTGGGCGCTCGTCGAATGATAGCTCTGTCTCGAGGACCTCTATCTCTGTTACCTTTTCGAGGTTTTCAGAGTTGAGGACGAGTCCGCCCCAGACCACCTTCTTGCCTATGAACGCCTCGGGGTTGGTCTGGACAGCGTCGGCCGTGATGTCGCGGTCAGCGCCCTCCATTACGCTCTTGGAGAGGACCGAGCATCCGGCCAGGGCTATCGCGGCCAGTATGAGAAGAATGTTCCTCATAACTTAGATTGTATTATCTTCCGGGGAATTGTCAAATGCCAAAAGTTCCGAACTTTTCAGAATTGGAAGCCCAGAGGCTTGCCCCATATGCCGCAAAGAGCGGATATTCAAAGGGAAGACGCCACCCTGAGGCCGAGCACCCCTTCAGGACGCCCTTTCAGCGGGACAGGGACAGGATAATCCATTCCCACGCCTTCAGGCGGCTCGAGTACAAGACCCAGGTATTCGTCTACCACGAGGGCGACCACTACAGGACGAGGCTCACGCATACCATTGAAGTCGCCCAGATATCCCGGACAATAGCCCGCGCCCTGGGCCTGAACGAGGACCTTGCCGAGGCCATAGCCCTGGCCCATGACCTCGGACACCCGCCCTTCGGCCACACGGGCGAGGACGCCCTCAACCATCTCATGGAAGGACACGGCGGCTTTGAGCACAATGCCCAGAGCCTGCGCATAGTCGAGGAGCTTGAGAGGAAGTACCCGGGCTTCAAGGGGCTGAACCTCACATTCGAGGTGCGCGAGGGCATAGTAAAGCACTCTTCCGAGCACGACAGGCCGGGAATCAACTCCGAGTATGACAGAGGCCGCTCGGCCAGCCTCGAGGCCCAGATAGTCGATATTGCCGACGAGATAGCCTATAACAACCACGACATTGACGACGGCCTCTCATCCGAGATGCTCGAGCCTGAGATGCTCAAGGACGTTGCCCTCTGGCAGGAGCAGTTCGACGGGGTGAAAAGGCAGTTCCCGAACGAGTCCTTCAAGATACTCAAGTCCCAGACCGTCATAAAGATTATAAACGCGCAGGTCACGGACCTCGTTGACACGATAAGAAAGATAATCGAGGAAGAGGGCATCGATTCGCTTGAGGCCGTGCGCTCGAGGAAGGGCAACATCGCCCACTTCAGCCACGCGATGGAGGTAAAGAACAAAGAGCTTAAGAAGTTCCTCAAGGTGAACCTCTACAGCCACCACAGGGTCATAAGGATGGCTGACAAGGCCAGAAGGATTCTCCGCAGCCTCTTTTCGGTCTACATGAGGGAGCCCAAACTCCTGCCGCCCAGGACCTTTATGGAGATAGAGAACATCGGCAAGGAAAGGGTCATCTGCGACTATATAGCGGGCATGACCGACAGGTTCGCGTTGGATGAGTTCAAGAAGCTGTGGGACCCGTATGAGAAGGTGTAGTCGGCTGCTGAAAAAGGCCCATCTGCTTTGTTGTCTCGTCGCTCGTCACTGCGGCGT
>CAZDUP010000122.1:0-7515 GCA_964508625.1 uncultured Thermodesulfobacteriota bacterium | reverse complement strand
CGCCTCATTCCTCGCTCCTCGACGCCTCGCATATGGAGCTTTTTGAGCAGCCTTAGCGACATCGGCGTGAGAACTACCAATTTGCTCTTTTACAGGAGGCCGCCGACACTTCCTGTAATAACCCGCAAAATATGCGGGCTCTTCATCCGGGGCGGGAGCATCCACCCTCCCGCCCCGCAATAAAACAGGTCGCAAAAACAGAATACAAGGAGAATTGATGAAAAAGATAATGCTCATAGTAGCGCTTTTAACGCTCGCGCTCTTCTCGGGCAGGGCCTTTGCCGAAGGGCTCATAAATGGTGCCGGAGCGACCTTCCCATACCCGCTCTATTCCAAGTGGTCATATGAATACGCCAAGTCCACGGGCGCAAAGCTCAACTACCAGTCAATAGGCAGCGGCGGAGGAATAAAACAGATAAAGGCCAAGACCGTGGATTTTGGGGCCTCTGACGCGCCGCTTGCGGCAGACGACCTCGATGAATCCGGCCTCTTTCAGTTCCCCATGGCAATTGGCGGCGTGGTCCCGGTCGTGAACCTCAAGGGTATAAAGCCCGGCGAGATGAAGCTCACGCCCGATGTGCTCGCGGATATCTACCTCGGCAAGATAACAAAGTGGAATGACAAGAGGATAACCGAGCTAAACCCCGGCCTCGCATTCCCCGATGACACCATAACCGTCGTGCACCGCTCTGACGGCAGCGGCACCACCTGGATATTCACCAATTACCTGAGCAAGGTGAGCAAGGACTGGGAAAAAGCCGCGGGCTTCGGCACTGCCGTGAACTGGCCCGCAGGGGTCGGCGGCAAGGGCAACGAGGGCGTGGCCACTTATGTAAAGAGGATAAAGAACACCATTGGCTATGTCGAGCTCGCGTACGCCCTGCAGAACAAGCTCATACACACGAAGATGCAGAACAGGGAAAAGGTCTTTGTGGAGCCGTCGATGGAGAGCTTCAGCGCGGCTGCTGTGGGCGCTGACTGGAAGAACACCCCGGGTTTTGGCGTGGTCCTCACCAACCAGTCTGGCAAGGAGTCATGGCCCATAGCGGGAGCCACTTTCATCCTGGTCCACAAGAACCCGCAGAACTGCTCAAACGCAAAGGCAGTGCTGGATTTCTTCAGCTGGGCCTACAAAAACGGCGCTGAGATGGCAAAGTCGCTCGACTATGTGCCCATCCCCAAGAACGTCTCATCAGTAATGGAAGAGGCCTGGGCAAGCCAGATACGCTGCAACGGACAGCAGATCTGGAAGTAAAAAAGAGAAGATTATTAGCGCCGAAGGCCGCCCCGAAAAGAGGCGGCCTTTTTTCTTTCTCATGGATTTAACCACGCCGTAACATTCTCTTAACATCGCGCAAATATAATCGACACATGAAAAAGAAGATACTCGCGGTAGATGACGAAGCCGACATACTGAAGCTACTCAGGCACAACCTCACCAATGCCGGATTTGAGTTTATCGAGGCTGCCGACGGCCCGGAGGCCCTCGAGAAGTCGAGGGCCTCTGCCCCTGACCTTATACTTCTCGATGTGATGCTCCCTGACATGGACGGCAATGAGGTCCTGAAAAGGCTCAAGGCAGACCCCTTCACGAAGCATATACCTGTAGTGATGCTCACGGCCAAGGGGGAGGAGATAGACAGAGTGCTGGGGCTCGAGTTCGGCGCCGATGACTATGTCGTGAAGCCCTTCAGCCCGAGGGAGCTTATTCTGAGGGTCCGCGCGGTCCTGAGAAAAGGCCGCGAGGCGCAGCCTGCTGCACTGATTGCCGGGCCTCTCAGGATAGACACGGAAAGGTTTTCAGCATCGGTCGAAAATAAGGAGATAGACCTGACGGCAGCGGAGTTCAGGATCCTCGCAGCGCTTGCCCAGTCCCGTGGAAGGACCCTTGGCAGGAATATCCTGCTCGCCCGCATAGGCGGCGAGGATGAAAGAGGCACGCGCACCATAGACACGCATGTGCGAAGGCTGAGGATGAAGCTCGGCCGTTACGGAGAGCTTATCGAGACTGTAAGGGGCTGCGGCTACCGCCTCAGAGAAGATTGAAAGCGTGCAGCGGAGCTATGCAGGATTGTCAAACAGATTCAGAATGAGCTGGCCAGGCGGAGTATGATTGAGGCCGGGTGGCGGAGCGGGCAGGCTACTTCGCAGCGCCGGATATGACCTCGCCGCCGGATTTGATCCAGGCGGAAATGCCTCCTTCGAGGTCGCGGATGTCCTTGAAGCCCTTGCGGGAGAGGATATCAAGGGCTGTCTGGCTCCTCTTGCCGGAACGGCAATAGAGGACTATCGGGCCGCCGTTAGGCAGGTTGGCAACGCTCTCGAGCGTATCGAGGGGCATCAGCACGCTGCCGGGTATGTGCGCTTCATTGTGCTCCGCGGGGGTGCGCACGTCGATGAGGATGACACGTTCTTTTTTCGCGAGCATGGCCTTGAGCTCGTCTGCTGTTACCCTGTTCTTTTCAGCGGCAGTGGCGGCTGAAGAAGACGAGAGCACGGCCCCGAAGATGATTATGGAGATGATTAGAAGGTGCTTGACCATAGGGGAGATTATATACCAGCAGGGGCACAATGCAAAAGGTTTTTGTGATGGGACCCACTGTGCCCCGTTCCTGCCTGAAGGAAAAATCTGCTATACTGGACATTGTACCCCTGAGATAGCGCGTCCCCGGCCGCATTTGCGCCGGGTGCCGGCCAATGCAGGCCGATGTCCCCAGGTTTTTTGGAGCCGGATTGCCGCCCATCACCCTGTCAACAGGAGATATTCGACATGTTTCCCGAGGGCCCGCAGGCTGATCCCATATTCCGCTCTGACGGCCTTCCTCCCGCGCGCGAGCACTCGAAAAAATACGTTCTCGTAACTCCAGCCCACAATGAGGAATCATATATAGAGAAGAGCATAAAGGCGGTCATCTCCCAGACGATTCTTCCATCCGAGTGGATTATCGTCAGCGACCGCTCGACCGACGCCACGGACAAGATAGCCGAAAAGTACGCTGCCGAGTACCCATTCATAAGATTGATAAAACTGCCGCCCGGGGAGGGGCGTGATTTCGCCTCGAAGGTCATCGCATTCCGGTCAGGCTATCAGGCACTTACTGCCGCAGACTACGAATATGTGGGAAACCTGGACGCCGACGTCTCTTTTGCGCCGGACTATTATGAGAGCGTGATCAGGAGATTTGAAGAGGAAGAAAGGCTCGGTATAGCGGGCGGAGTGATACTTGAACTCATTGGCGGGAGCTTCAGAAAGCAGATCTCCGGCCTTCACAGCATTGCCGGGGCTGTCCAGCTATTCAGAAGGGAATGCTTCGAGCAGATAGGCGGGTTCGTGCCCATCAGGTTTGGAGGCGAAGATTCGGTAGCCGAGGTGATGGCCAGGATGAAAGGCTGGGACGTAAGGGCCTTCAACGAGCTGGAAGTATATCACCACAGGCGCGTATCCGGGAGCGCCGGGCTTTTAAAGGCGCGGTTCAGATGCGGGATAATGCATTATCAGATAGGCTACCATCCTGCCTTCCAGCTCGCCTCAACAGTCTACAGGCTCTCTGAGCGTCCCTTCGTAATCGGAAGCCTACTCACGCTCGTCGGATATGGCTGGGCCTCCATAAGGCGTGTTGAAAGACCGCTGAGCGAAGCCTTTGTCCGATATACGGCGGCCGAGCAGTTGTCACGCCTCCGTATCCGCGCCCTTGTGCCTGAGGCCTTTCAGAAAAATAAGACCGATGACGTCCGGAGAGAAGGGGCCGTGGACTTCTGAAGGGTGCGCTCCGGGCAGGAACGTAAGCCGGTTCTGCCCGGCATGCAGGTATGAACTCAGCCTCTTGCAACCTCCCATCGTGCCAACCTCGAATTCCGGATATTTGTGCATTCCCATAATAAAAAACAGAATTCAAAGGCCGCTATGCGCGGTTATTTCGCATCGCGGTAGAATCATGCATAACGTAGTGATTTTAATCACATTTTTTAAGAGCTACATGTTGTAATCTCTTTCCCGAGTAAAAACCCCCCTTCAATTTTTTAAGCACCAGTAAGGAGATTGTCATGAAGAAATGGTTTGTAGTCCTGGCGTTGTTATTTCTGGGTAGCATACCCGGATTGGCCGATGCGGCAGTCCATTATGTTAGGGCAGGCGCGACCGGAAACGGGACCAGCTGGTCCAATGCCTACGGGCAGTTGCCTTCGTCCCTTGTGCGCGGCGATACCTACTACATAGCAGCCGGGTCTTACGGCGGCCGCACGTTCAATGACCCCCTTTCCGGCTCGACCTACATCTACATAAAGAAAGCCACTGCTGCGGACCACGGCACCGATACCGGATGGAACTCGGCCTATGCCGGGACCGCGACCTTCGGCTCTCTTGTCTTCAGTAAAGGGTACTACGACATAGACGGCCAGGTCGGCGGCGGCCCGGGCTCGTGGACGTCGGGCCACGGTTTCAAGATCACCACCGCGGCCTCAGGCTCCGGCAAGGTGATAACCATAAACAACGTCTCGGGCATAAGAATCCGCCACGCGGAGATCTACTTCAACAACCTCGGCACAAGCGGCCAGATATCCGGCCTCACCGCGACAGGCGACCTTATCTACGCGATCTCCGGCGGCAGCGACATCCTCGTCCAGTACAGCTGGCTCCATGATTCAGCAAGGACCATCTTTTATCCCATCAAATGGTCCAACATCACCTTTGAGTATAACAGGATAGAGCGCAACGGCGTCAACTGGGGCTCTTCCAACCACTCCGAGCTATTCTCCTGCAGGCAGGTCAGCAACGTCACGGTCCGCTACAACTATATCCTCGACTGGAAGAGCACCGGCGGGCTCATATTCGGCGGGGTCGTATCTTCGGCCGCTGCGAGCACTTCGAGCAATATCTACATATACGGCAACGTCTTCGAATGGACCAAGAACTGGGGGAATACCGCCAATGACGGCGTGATAGGCGGATGGAACCATTCATGGATGTACGTGAAGACCGTACGTATCTTCAACAACACCTTCGTGAACATCACGGACTCGAACCCGTCGGATGCCGCTTCTATTTTCCCGATCGTCTCTCATCTTTCGGATTCAATCGTCCAGAACAACATCTGGTACAACGCCAACCCGAGGATAATAAACGGGAGCCATAACTACAACTGGTTCAACAGCAATAACCACGGCGAGGCGAACGCGCAGGTCTCCTCATCTAACCCGTTCGTAAACTCCGCCTCGAAAGACTACAGGCTCACGCAAGCCACCCTCGGCGGCACCTCCCTTGGCGCGCCGTTCAATTATGATATGATAAAGGTGTTGAGGGGGCAGGACGGCGCTTGGGACAGGGGCGCGTATGAATTCGGCGGCACTGCTCAGGCAGGGACGACCCCGTCCATACCGGTAGGCCTTACCGCCCAATAAAGTTCAGAATCAGCAGAGCCGGCCTCCTCCGGGGGCCGGCTTTCTTCATTTCATATCCGTAAAATCCAAGAGATCGAAAGATGATTCCGAAGACCAGGTATAGTTGACCGGTCACGTCTGCCTACGCGACGTCGCGCGCAGATACGGAAATCGGTGTTGCCCTGAAGAGATGAACGCCCCAGGGACCGAGGTCGACGAAGAGTCCTTCACTCTCAAGTTCGCTGCCGCTGTCGAAATAGTGCGCGCCCGAAAGAATGTCGTCGAGGCGCCAGGAGCTCTCGGAGAGGCGCTCCCACGGCAGCCTGACCCTGGCCTGGGCCGGCCTCTCAGAGAGGTTTACTACGACCAGGTGGGCCCGGTCCTCTTTTCGCCACGACCAGGCAACGATGTTCTCGAAGCTGCCGTTGTCCGGCCAGCCGGTCCGGTCGCATAGCTGCCAGTCGCCGCTCCGCATCCCGCTCTCGGCGAGCGAGTCGAGGAGCCTCATGTAAAAGTCCCTCAAACCCTCATCTATCTTCTCGTCAGGTCTTCTTGCAAGGAAGACGGGAAGGCGCACACGCCATCCCTCGAATTGTCCATCGTGAAGAAGTAGGGCGCCGGGCAGGGTGGATACGACCGTTGCCGCGGCCCTGTGCTTCAAGGGGTCGAAGGTAGCCGCTGCCCGCGGCTCGTCATGGTTCTCGATAAAGCGGACGAGTTTTTTCTGGTAGGAAAGGTCTGCCAGAAGATGGAGGCGCACGCTATCGGCGTTGTCGTGGACAAGGCGGTCATAGAGCCGCTTGTCATAACAGAAGTCGAAGCCCTGCTGCTGGAGCTCCCATTCGAGGTCCCAATAGGCCTCGGCCATGAAGATGAAATCAGGATGAGAGCGGCGCACCGCGCCCATGACCTCGGGCCAGTATTCGGCCTGCGGCATCTGACCTGCGCGATCTGCCCACGTGGAGCTGAATATCCTGTTCATCATGAGCATGGCCATATCGCAGCGCACCCCGTCGCACTGCTCCGAGATATCAGAGAGGGTCCCTTTGACAGCGGAGCGCAGGCCCGGATGAAAGGCATTGAGCTGGAGGACGTCTGGCCAGGCTGGGAAATAGGGGTCCCGGCCAGAGGCGAATATATTGCCGCGCACTTCCTGGAACGAGGCCGGGTCGCGCCTCAAGTCGTCAGTAGTGCCGGTCACGAAATATTCCTGGTGCTCCATTGCCCAGGGGTGGTCAGGGGCTACATGGTTCGGCACGAAATCCAGGATGAGGCGCGCACCGCGCCTGTTGAGAGCGGCCCTGGCTGCGGCGAGCCCTGCGCGACCGCCGAGAGCGGAGTCTACCTCGTAGCGGCGCACGCAGTACGGCGAGCCTGCGATGTCGTCCTGGACAAAGTCCGGGAGCGCGCGTCTGAATTCCGCAAGAAGGGCCTCGTTTTGCCGGGCAATAGCCGCCCCGGCAGGGCTCCGCTCCCAGACGCCCATGAGCCAGACAGCGTCAGGTCTGAAGCGCGATATCGCGTCCCACTCTGCGTCAGGCACACCCGAAAGGGTGACCGGGTGGCCGTATTTCCGGGTCAGGCCATTGAGCCACGCCCAGGCATTGACCTCGTATATGACCGGGTGTTCAAGACGAGTGTCCATCTGTCCTCCATCAAGCGACGTTTCTGGTTTCTTCCGGCGTGGCGATCCTGACGCGCTTTCCGGCTTCGAGAAAGGTTTTTGCGTCAAGAGTTCCGAATATCTGCATCAGCCTCGCGATGAGCCCGGTCCAGCCGGTCTGGTGGCTTGCGCCCAGGCCCGCGCCGTTGTCGCCGTGGAAGTACTCGTAGAAGAGGATGTTGTCACGCCAGTACGGGTCCATCTGGAACTTCCCGCTCCCGCCGTAGACCGGCCTCCTGCCGTCCTCTCCCCGGAGGAATATCTTCGCCAGCCGATTGGATATCTCTCTGGCCACTTCGAAGAGGTTCATCATCCTGCCTGAGCCTGTAGGGCACTCCACCTTGAATTTATCGCCGTAGTAGAGATAGAACTGCATGAGCGCCCGGACGATGAGCACGTTTACGGGCAGCCATATGGGCCCCCTCCAGTTCGAGTTGCCGCCGCGTCCAGAACGCCGCCGATTCGGCGCTGGTGTT
>CAZDUP010000121.1:0-7539 GCA_964508625.1 uncultured Thermodesulfobacteriota bacterium | reverse complement strand
GGTCTTCGCGTGAGACTATCCTGTTGAGGCCCCGTACCCATTCCTCGCCGGTTAGGTGCTTTTTCTCGAAGCCGTCCCTGCCGAAGTGGTTTATGCAGTAGCTGCATTTAAGATTGCACGCAAGCGTGAGGAAGGCCGCTACGTAATTGTAGTGCTCAGGTATCTTTATGGGCTTCAATTCCATCTGCCTACTCCGACAGGTATTTTTCCACGTTTTTAAAGACGGTTGCCGGGCTTATCTCGAACATGCAGGGCCTGTCGCGCCTGCATACGGTGGACATGCAGGGCATGCAGTCGTGGTCAGCCTCAGGCAGGAGCTTGACGCCGTTTTTCACGTAGACCTCGCTCGAGAGCGTGGGCCCGAAGAGGGCGACTATCTTCTTGTCGAGGGCGTGAGCGATGTGCAGGCCCAGGCTGTCGTTTGTGACGATGAGCCTGCACGAGTTTATCCACTCGATATATTCCTCTATCGATTTGAGCCCCTGCTGCCACGATATCGTATACTTCTGTCCGATGAGCCTCTCCAGCTCCTTCCAGTACTCCAATGGCCAGGCCTTCACAGGCCACTTGTCGCCGACGTTGAAGTTGAAGCCTATGTCGAATTCCACCTTTGAAGAGGGCTTGTAGCCTATTATGGGAATCTCACCCTGCCACTTGCTCCCGACCATCTCGAAGAGGAAGTCCTCCCAGTACTTCTTGTTGGAGAGCTTCTCCTTCTCGTTCATGCAGAGTTCCAGCACGTGCTGCGATCCGTCGTAGGCCTTGGCCTCTCCGGCCTCGGGGTCGAACCTGAAGCCGTACCGCCGCCAAGCATTGAGTGAATCGGCAAAGGCGCATATGCCAGCGACCTTCTCGAGGTTTATTACCGTGTCGAACCTCTCTGCCCTGAGCTGCAATACAGAGGTAAGGTCGTAGGGGATTATCCGCTCTATGTATGGGTTGCCTTTGAGGAGCGCGACAGCCTTCTCGTCCACGAGCCACGTTATGGCCGCGTCCTTGAAGTTAGGAAGGAGCACCGTGCTCCGGAGCACATCTCCGAGGCTGGTCTTGCGGCTTATCTCGCCGACGAGCGTCTCGGAGTAGCCGAGCTTTATTATGAGGACCTTCTCCTTAGCCATGCTAATGCTCAACCCTCCCTTGTCATCCTTACAGCCTCCTGGTAGAGAAGAACTGGGTCAAGGCCCTTCTTTGCCAGCAGCCGCTTTCTTATGAAATATTCCGTAAACGAATGCGCCCTTATGGCGTATACCCCGTTCATAGCCAGGTATATTGTATCCAGCATGCAGTGAAAGACGCAACCGAGCCACAGGGCCAGAAGCGGCCCGGAGCCGGTCCATAACGCCAGTATCAGCAGCGGCCCGAGAAACTCGGCCGTGTGAAAGAGCTCGATATTGAGAAACTCCGGCCTGTGCCAACGCTTGCTCAGCCAGCCGTGATAGGAGAACATCCTCCGTACGCTGAAATCAGTGAAGCGGTTGTTCCATAAAAAATCGAGGTAATGGTCCAGGTCTATGAATATCGAGGCCAGCCAGAAGACCAGGCTGTTTGCACCGAGTACCGGGTAGAGGACAACGGCCCCGGCTGCGCCTGCTATGACGTGGTCCCGTAACTTCATGCGGCCTGCTATACCTTCTTAAGTTCCTCTTTGGTGAATATCTCCTCCGTGTGCTTGAACTTCTCGAGCACGAAACTTTCGTATATGCCGCGGAGCGTATTGACGAACGAGAACTCCATCGGGTATATCCGGGTCTTCACGAGATAGGCCTTCACGAGATAATAGAAGAGGAAATACAGCCCGCCGAGCGGCAGGCGTATGAGCCTCTTTACCACGAGGTCGCGCAGCGACGGCTTCCATACGCAGACAGTGGCGAGAAGCGAGAGGTTCCTCTGCAGCTTCTTCTCCTCGCCGGTAAAGCACTTGAGCGGCGAGTTGGCCTGGTAGCTCATGTGCAGGGCGTCGAAGTCGCCGTTGAAATCGCCCCTCGATATCGCGTATTCCGCGAGCTCGGTCTTGGGATATGGGAAAAAGAGCGGGAACTCCCCGAATGTGACTCGGCAGCGGATATTGAGGTCAAGGGACTCTATGTCCTCTTTCAACGACGTGCCCGGTATCGCGAATATGGTATTGGAGAAGGTCGGGATGCCGTGCTTGTGGCAGAGGTCAAAGGCCTCTGTCATCGTCTCCTTCGTCATGTTCCTTTTTAATACCTCGTTCCGTATCCTGTCATTTCCGCTCTCAATGGACATACTCATTGATGAGAGTCCGGCCTTCTTGAGCTTGAGGAGTATTGGCTCGGTCAGGAGGTTCGCCCTCATGAGGCAGTGGAAGGGCACGCCGATCTCGCGGGGGTACCTCTCTGAGAACTCGTCTAGCCACTCGTCGTCTTTCAGGACGAAGATGTCGTCGTAGAACTTTATGAACTGCGTCTCGTACTTTGATTTAAGCTCCTTGAGCTCGGAGATGACCCTTCCGACGCTCATCCGGGAATGGAGCGGCCCCTTGCCCTTGTAGAGCATGTTGTATTTGTGGTTGAAGCAGTAGGTGCACTTGTACGGGCAGCCGCGCGAGACCATGAAGCTCCGCATAGGGAACCTCTTCAGGCGCGTTGACGAATATACGAGTTCCCTGTCGAAGAAGGGGAGGTCGTCGAGCGAGCGCCTGCGCTCTCTCATGACCGGCATCTTCCCGTCTACGAAGTTCTTCCTGGTCACTATATTGGGGATGGCGTCGATGGGCGTTTTGCGCTCGATGGCCGTCAGGAGCTCAGGCCACGCGTCGTCGCCTTCGCCCACGCAGAGCGCGTCGATGTCGTACTTTACGATGATGTCCGGGAAGAATGTCGCGTGCGGCCCGCCCATGACAGTGAAGATGCTGTTGTCGAGCCTTTTCACGAGGTTGTTGGCAGCGAGATAGTATTTGTGCTCTCCGGTCTTTGCGCTGAAGGCCACGACATCGGGCCTCTCGCGGAGAATATCCTCCTTGAGCCTGCCGTCGGCCATGACAGAGAGGGCTGTCGTGTGCCCCTTTTCTTTGGCAAGGGCCGAGAGGAGCATGATGCCCATCGGGTCGATGTATTCGACATCCTTTATGACGAATAGAATCTTCAATGTGTCGCCTTATGAAAAGTTTTGAATCCCTCTTATAAAGAGGGGCAGGAGAGATTATTCGTAGGGTGCGCTGTGCGCACCAAATAATCCCCCTCAGTCCCCCTTTTGAAAAGGGGGAAGTAAGAACTTCATCAACCTGCCGCTTTCACCCTTGCGCGCACAGGTCTCGAACAATACCTCGACCTCTCTTTGACCCGCACGTCCCAGAAAAGCGTGAGTATCGCCTTCACAACGCTTACGACGTTCTTGAAGGCAAAGGCCTTTGTCCTGCCCGTGGTCCTCTGGACTATCTCTATGCCGACCTCTTCATAGCTCGCCCCCCGGCGAAGGAGCCTTACGAGTATGGCTGCCATGTACGCGAAGCCCCAGGTCTTCAACGGGACTTTTTTCAGCAGCGAGCTCTTTATGAGGCATGTGCCGTTGTAGTACCTGAGGCTCAGGCCGAATAGCGTGTTGATGAGCGCGACAAAGGCCCTTGATATGACGCGCCTGGAAAGGGGCCTTACCTCAGGGTTGGCGGTGTAAGGGATGATGACGTCCGCCTCGCCTGCCCGGCAGAGGACCCTTCTGATGGCCTCGGCAGGTATCTCGTTGTCGCCGGGGACCATTATTATGTAGTCCTTCCTGGCCTGCCGCACGCCCTCGGTGTAGTTGTAACCGAAGCCCATGTTCTTCGGGTTGTGGATGACCCTTACGCATGGCTCTTTGGTCTTTATATCCTCGGCTATCTTGCCGGTTTCATCGGTGCTGAAGTCATTGAAGATGAGTATCTCGGAGGAGCTGAAGGCATTGGACGACGAGAGGGCGTCCTTTATGCACTCGACAGTGCCCCGGATGTTACCTGCCTCGTTATAGCACGGGACTATGATCGAAACGCTCGGCTTGCGCCTTGCCATAAGACGAGACCTTCCTCACAGCATCGATTATTTCGTTCTTTCCGGGGTAGTACGCCTTCTCGAGCACAGGGCTCGCCGGCGTGGGAGCCTCTGGCAGGTTCACCCTGACGGCTGGCGCTTTGAGGAGAAGCCCTGCCTCAACGACCCTGGCTATGACCTCTGCGCCGACCCCGGCGTCCCGCCAGCCGGTGTCCGCTATGACAAGCCTGCCAGTCTTCTCGACAGAGGCGGCTATTGTTTCAGCGTCGAGCGGCTTCAGGGTGCGGAGATCAATGACCTCGCAGTTTATTCCTTCTGCCTCGAGCGCCTCAGCAGCCTGCATCGACTCGTGCACCATGTGGGATATGGCGGCTATCGTTACGTCCGCGCCTATCCTTCTTACGATGGCCTTGCCAAGCGGCACAGTGTACATCTCCTTGGGGACGTAGCCCACGTGCTCGTAGAGCCACCTGTGCTCTATGATGACGACGGGGTTGCCGTCCTTTACTGCTGATATCATCATGCCCTTGGCGTCAAAGGGCGTTGCGGGCATTATGACCTTGAGCCCGGGTATGTTCATGAACATGGCCTGAAGGCTCTGTGAATGCTGTGCAGCAGAGCCCCAGCCGCGCCCTATGATGCTGCGTACGACCAGAGGCACGCTCACGGCTCCGCCGAACATGTAATGCCACTTGGCAGCGTGGTTCATTATCTGGTCTATCGAAAGCGGGAGGAAATCGACCCTCATGTGGACGAGTATCGGCCTCATGCCGGCGGCGGCGGCGCCGACCGCTATGCCCGTGATGCCGTTCTCGGATAAAGGGCTGTCCATGACGCGGCTTGTCCCGAACTCTTCGTGCAGGCCCTTGGTCGTGCCGAATACGCCGCCCGCGTCGTCAACGCCTTCGCCTATTACGAATACCGCTGGGTCTGATGAGAGGAGCTGTGCCGTGGCCTCGCGGATGGCTTCCCTGTAGGTCAGGCCGCGCAGGTCCGGGTTCTCCTTCAGCGCCTTTTCGAATTCTGTCCTGTTGCTGTATATTTTAGTCCACGGCATCTCTTATGCCTCGAAGTAAACGTCTTTGAGAAGCTCTGAAGTATCAGGGTACGGGCTCTTCTTCGCGAACTCCACCGCCTCGTCGAGCTCTGCCTTTATCCGCGATTCCATCGCTTCCATCTCGGATTTATCCATGATGTTGCCGGACGAGAGGACATCCCTGTACCTCTTTATGGGGCAGCGCTCCTTCCACTCCCTGAGCTCGTCTTCGGGCCTGCACCCCTTTGTCCAGTCCTCTTCAGGGCCCACGTGCCCCTTCCACCTGTAGGTCTTTGCCTCGATGAGCGAGGGGCCCCTACCGCCGCGTGCCTTGGCAATTGCCTCTCCGGCAGCCCTGTAGACCTCGAGCACGTCATTGCCGTCTATGCAGATGCCGTGTGCGTCAAAGGCTGCCGCTGTGTCCGAGATCTTGCAGACAGCCTGACGTGCCTCCTGGCGGGAGTTGGTGGCGTAGAAGTTGTTCTCGCACATGAATACTACCGGGAGCTTTTTCAAGGCGGCGAAGTTGAAGGACTCGTAGAAGGCGCCCTCTTCATAGGCCCCGTCCCCGAAGAATATGACAGTGACTCTTTTCTCGCCCTTCAACTGAGAGGCGAGGGCAGCGCCGACACCCATGGGGATGCCGCCGCCGACTATCGCGGATGTGCCGAAAATGCCGTTGGGGATGTCAATGAGGTGCATTGAGCCGCCCTTGCCCCTGCTGCAGCCTGTTGCCTTGCCGTAGAACTCGGCAAAGAGCGGCTTCATGTCAGAGCCCTTGGCAAGGCAGTGGCCGTGGCCCCTGTGGTTGGAGAATACGTAGTCCTCTTTTTTGAGGTGGATGCACACACCCGCTGCAATGGCCTCCTGGCCGATGCACAGGTGCACCGGGCACTTCATCTCCTGCTCGGGGTAGAGATCGACTATGCGCTCCTCGAAGAGCCTGATGCGGAGCATCTGGAAATAAAGCTCCTTCAACTCCTTCGAGGTTATCCTGCCCTCGCAGATATTGAGCTTGCAATCTTCCATTTTAAATGAAGTTCACGTGGGGAGAGGGGTGCTTGAGTTCCCAGAGATAGCGGTTGACCTCGTCCATCCTGCAGTTCTGGCGGCAGTCGGTGGTGTCGAGCCCGGTGTTGACAAACTCCATGACCTCTTTGCGCCTCTTGCTCTCCCAGATCTCCCTGAACGTGCTTTCGTTTATGTTGCCCAGAAGGAATCGCTCGTCCCCGAGGAAGGCGCTGCAAGCCCATACCCCGCCCCCGGCGTCTATATACGACCAGAAGGGCAGGGCCAGGCACCTGTCGTACCTCTTCCTGTTGTCTTCTAGCTTTTTCATTGCGTTCATCCTGAAGACGACGTTGAACCTCTTGTCGCAGAGCTTTCTCAGTTCGTCGTTCAGATGGTAAAAGTCGGTGTATTTAAATTTTTCGTACTCGTGAGTCACGCTCTTCAGGTGCTGGGAGTAGGATTTTATGACAAGGTAATCCGCGCCGATCTCCTTTGCCAGCTTTGCCAGAGGGAGGGCCTCTCCGGCGTTCTCGGGCAGGAGTATCATCTGCATGCCGATGGTCGAGGACAGTTTGTTGGCCTCCCTGAACCTCACGGCCTCTTTTATATTTTCGATGACCCTGGGGAAGTCCTCTTCCTTTGTCCTGTGTATCTTCGCGTATGTGGCGGGGGTCCCCGCGTTTATGCTTATCTTTATCCAGGTTATCGACGCGAGCGCTGCTTCTATTGTCTTTTTGGTGAAGAGGACGCCGTTGGAGGTGATCGCTACGTCTATGCCAGAGGCCTTGGTGTGATTTATGATATTGGCTATGTCCTTGTGGAGAAAGGGCTCGCCCTCTCCGGCGTACATGATTGACCTGAGCCCAAGCGAGCCCATCTCGGTGAGCCGGGCCTTCAATATGGCCGGGTCGAGGTACCTGGGCTGGTACTCCATGTAGTCGAGGCCGCAGTAGGTGCACCTGTGATTGCAGGCTCCTATTGGCGAGACCTCCATATATATGGGGTAGATGTTGTTGCCTGAGAGCCAGTCATTGACCCGGTCCACGTGGTACATGAGCTTGTGGCTGTCTATCCGAAACTCGTCCATAACCGTCTTCTATGCCCTTCGGTATACTGATTAATAAAAGATATCACAGGTAAACAGCCTAAAACAATAGCAAAATCAAAATGTAACCCTGAGTTGACGGCGCCTTTTGCCCGGTATCCCTTGTAAATCTGAGCCATGGTGCCTATGATATAATCGACAGAGATGTAAAAGGCTTAATCAAACGGAAGGGACCATATGCCGGACCAGAAGGGAAGACACCCTGTCTGCGGCATGACGGTGAAGAAGGCCGGGGCCAGGGGGACGTCCACCTACCAGGGCAGGACCATTTATTTCTGCAGCCCAGGGTGCAAAAAAAGATTTGACGAGGACCCTGCCCGGTTCGTCGAAAAAGGGCCAGAGCCGATGGAGGCTGGCAAGCCTGCCGCGTCCACGGGGAAAAACGTAAAGACGGTAGTCCTTCC
>CAZDUP010000120.1:5402-7578 GCA_964508625.1 uncultured Thermodesulfobacteriota bacterium | reverse complement strand
ACGAGACCGGCCCGACTGCCCTCGTGCTCACGAGGCAGAACCTGCCATATATAGACAGAACAAAATACGCGCCTGCCCAAGGCGTCTCAAGGGGCGCGTACGTGCTCGCCTCGGCTGAGAAGCCCGAGGTTATACTCATGGCAACAGGCTCAGAGGTGCAGCTCGCGCTCGGCGCATACGAAGAGCTCTCAAAAAGAGGCATCAAGGCGAGGGTGGTGAACATGCCGAGCTGGGAGCTCTTCGAGGCGCAGGACGAGGCCTACAGGGAAAAGGTGCTGCCAAGTGACGTTACCGCGAGGCTCGCGATAGAGGCCGCCTCCCCGATGGGCTGGCACAGGTACATTGGCCCCAGAGGCGCTGTGCTGGGCATCGAGCGCTTCGGCGCGTCGGCCCCGTACAAGACCATATTCGAGCACTTCGGCTTTACTGTCGAGAACGTAACTGCCAGGGCCCTTGCCCTCATCGGCGGGAAAGGGCATGTTTCTTGATAGCATCTGACATCCCTGCTATACTCTACGGCAGGTCCGGAAACGGGCCTGCCGTTTTTTCATTTCTACCCTGAACCGTTTCAGCCGGTCGCGTCCCATTCCGGCATCCAGGAGCCCTCATGAACCCTCTTTTAGAACTTAAAAAACTGGGCCAGAGCGTCTGGTATGACAACCTCAGAAAGGGGCTTGTCACATCAGGCGAATTGAGGCGCATGATTGAGGAGTACGCCGTATCTGGCGTGACCTCCAACCCCAATACCTTCGAGAGGGCCATAGCAGGGACAAACGAGTATGACGGGGACATCTCCGCGCTCATCAAGGAGGGGCTCGACGACGAGGCGATACTCTCTCGCCTGATGACAAGCGACATAAGGCTCGCGGCAGACCAGCTCGCGGCCGTCTTCCGGGAGACGGGCGGGGCTGACGGCTTCGTCTCAATAGAGGTGGACCCGAGGCTCGCAACAGATGCCGCCTCTACCGTGCAGGAGGCCACACGCCTCTTCGAGATGGTGGACAGACCCAACGTGATGGTGAAGGTGCCTGGCACAAGGGAGGGGCTCAAGGCCCTCGAGGCGCTGACGTTCGAGGGCAGGAACATAAACATAACGCTCCTTTTCTCGATTGACCGCTACGCAGAGGTGGCAGACGCCTATCTCCTAGGGCTGGAGAGGAGGCTGGCTGAAGGGCTGCCCATAGACACGATATCGAGCGTGGCGAGCTTCTTCGTCAGCAGAGTCGATACCCTCTTCGACAGGATACTGGAGGAGAGGATAGAGAGGTCGTCCTCGAATGACGAGAAGGCGAGGCTCAGAAACCTGCTCGGGAAGGTGGCTGTAGCCAACGCGAAGCTCGCCTGGGTTAAGAGCGAGTCGGCATATTCAGGCGAGAGATTCCGGAAATTGAAGGACGCCGGGGCCAGGCCCCAGAGGCTCCTGTGGGCCAGCACCGGGACCAAGAACCCGCGCTTTCCTGATACCAAGTACGTGGAAGAGCTTATAAAGGACGGCACCGTCAATACCATGCCGCTCCATACGCTCCTTGCCTTCTATGACCACGGCAAGGCCAGGATTTCCCTCACCGATGACATCGCAGGGGCAGAGAGGCTATTTGCGGAGATGGAGAGCCTCTCGATTGATTACCAGGCAGCCACACGGCGCCTTGAAGAGGAGGGCATCGAGGCATTTTCAGAGGCTCATCTCTCAATCTTGAACTCTATCGCCGGGAAGAGGGACGACCTTGAGAAGAAGAGGGCCTTTGAGCCCAGGTATTCGCTCAACAGCTACGCCTCGGAGGTCTCCGAGGCGCTCCGCGAGATAGGCAGCGAGAACTTTCTCGAGAGGCTATGGGCAAAGGACCCGACGCTCTGGAAGACCGGGGCGCAGGACCGTAAACTCATCAAGGACTCCCTCGGCTGGGTCAGCCTCACCAAGGTCATGGACGACCATGTCGATGAGATAGCGGACTTCGCGAGAGAGGTTAGGGAGGCGGGCTTTACGGACGTGGTGCTCCTCGGAATGGGCGGCTCGAGCCTTGCTCCTCTCGTATTCGCCGAGACCTTCGGTCCTGTCCAAGGCTTTCCCGGACTCACTGTCCTCGATTCCACAGACCCTGGCGCGATCGACACGGTTGCGCGCTCGATGGATATGGAGAAGACACTTTTCATCGTCTCAAGCAAGTCAGGCTCCACC